>JAZSMR010000114.1:0-12809 GCA_045535965.1 Acutalibacteraceae bacterium | reverse complement strand
AGCGATATGCTCGGCGGTATAGGCATCAGAACAGTTTACAAGCTTTTGAGAACAGGTAAAATCAAAAGCTTCATCATAGGCAACAGATACCTCATTCCTAAGATAAATGTCTTTGAATATTTAGGTATTCTTGAAAATAATGCCGTATAAAGCTCTCACACATTTGTAAATTCTTCCATCTGCCGTTAAAATACTCTTGTCGGCGGCAGATGGTTTTGCCCTCCCTGAAAATACTACATTAATCATAAACAAAGGAGGTTAAAAATGACTACACAAGAAGCGTATCTATTGCTGTTCACAAGTTATCCCGACATTGTGAATGTTCATCAAATGTGTGAAATCTTAGGGATAAATATAAAAACCGCATACAAATTATTGAAATGCGGAGAAATCAGAAGTATATATGTCGGCAATAAGTACCTTATCCCCAAAATTGAGTTTTTCAGGTACTTAGGTCTTGTTGAGGATTATGACGACAAAAGAAAAAAATAAAATGAATGTATTATCAGGAGGACAAATATTGGTAACAGGACATCTTAGAGAAAAAAACGGTATCTACCATATCGTTTTCAACTACAAAGACGAAAACGGTAAAAGGCAGACACCTTCAAAATCAACCGGTTTACCCGTAAAGGGCAACAAAAAGAAAGCTGAGCAGATGCTCAGAGAAGCAATCAAAGAAAAGGAAGCCGAGCTTCTTGAACTTGAGGAAAGAAGAAAGGAAGAAGCGGAGGCAAAGGATGAGAAAAACATTCTTTTTACAACCTTTCTCCTTGAGTGGCTGGAAATGGTCAAATACTCCGTATCCGCATCAACCTACAGCGGATACTGCTACTCAGTGAAAAGAGATATAATTCCTTACTTTGAAGAAAAGCACCCGAAGCTGAAGCTCCGTGAACTCACTGCAAAGCAGATTCAGGACTACTACACCTATGAGCTGAGCGTAAAAGGAGTAACGGCTAATACCGTTATTCACCGTCACGCAAATATAAGAAAGGCTTTACAGCACGCTTATATGATTGAGCTTATAGACGTAAATCCTGCTGACAGAGTACAAAGACCGAAGAAAGAGCCCTTCGTAGGCAGTGCATACGATGCAGAGGAGCTTGAGGAGCTGTTTGAAAAGGTCAAGGGGCATACATTGGAATTTGCGGTCATACTTGCGGCTTTTTACGGTCTCAGACGAGCCGAGGTTGTAGGTCTTAAATGGAGTGCAGTTGACTTTAACAAAAAGACCTTTTCAATCAAGCACACCGTAATGGAAGTAAATGTGGACGGAAAAATCAAACTGCTCCCCAAGGACAGTGCAAAAACAAAATCAAGCTGTCGCACACTTCCTATGGTTGAGCCCTTTGAGAAACTGCTTTTAAGAATGAAGGAAGAACAGGAATATAACCGTAAGCTCTGCGGCAACTCATATTGCACCGATTATCTTGACTATGTTTATGTCAATCAAATCGGAGAGCTTATAGCACCCGGATATATCACAAGGTATTTTCCTGAGTTTCTTAAAAAGCACGGCCTTCGCAAAATTCGTTTTCACGATTTACGGCATAGCTGTGCAAGTCTTCTGTATTCTAACGGAGTGAATCTGAGAGATATTCAGGAGTGGTTAGGTCACAGCGACATTTCCACTACCTCGAATATTTACACGCACCTCGATTTTTCATCAAAAGTGGACTCAGCAAATGCAATTTTAGGTCACTTCCCGAAGCTTTAAAAAAACTTTTTCCGACATAGCTTTCAGCTTTCCGACAGGGTGCTCCGGAATTTTTCTCGGAAATTTGGAGGGATGTTGGAGGGATGTGCCCATTTTTGGCCCTTTTTTGAGGTCACTTTTTTGCCCGTTTTTTGGGTGTTTTCAGACAAAACAAAAACCAGAAAAACCTTTATTTATAAGGGTTTTCGGGCAATGGTGCCGGTGACCGGACTTGAACCGGTACGGTGTTGCCACCGAGGGATTTTAAGTCCCTTGCGTCTGCCGATTTCGCCACACCGGCGTGTCTCAATCGACTTTGAATATTATACAGTTATTAACCCCTGTTGTCAAGGATTTTCAGCTAATTTTTTCTTTTTATTTTACTTTCAAAGACTTCTTAGTTCTTCTTCAATAAGGTCAAAAAGCTTATCGCTGACCTCTCTGTCTTTTGCATTGCCCTTAAGTGGCTGAGTGTAAACTAATTTGTCAGCTACAGTGTAAACACACACTGCTGAGGTAGGCTTATACTTCGCTGAGCCACCCAGGTACGCGTCGGTAATATCGTGGCCGTCAAACATATATCTTTCACCGCCTATAACGCCCATATTGGTAACCTGCAAATTTGCATTATAATAAACAGCCTTTACAACAATTTCAGCCTGAAGATATATCATAGTGTTGTAGCCGATGTTGAGAAGGGGCAGACCGTGAAGGCCGTTGAACTCGTCAGCCTTGAGAGCCTTGGTATTCTCTGAAAGCTCCTTTATGGTGTCGCGTATACTGTCACCCATTTTGCTGACAGTGCAAGGCATAAAGTTAGTGTGATTTGTGTAGCCTATAGAGTCGATATCCTTGATGTATTTTCGCAGGTCCATGGCACAGGATATTGTCACGCTATCATTTCTGTCACACTCCATAAGTCTGTAGCAGGCTCTGAGGTATGCGCTGACAAAAACGTCGTTAAGGGTACCGCCGCACTCCTTGCCCGCTTCCTTCATTTTCACGAGCACATCATTCGGCAGGGTTCTTCTGATAATAAAAATCTCATCTTCCTTGGTCTTTTCGGTATAAGGAAGTGCTTTTTTGTCTTTGATAAAGGTCTTTTTGTACTTTTTCTTTGCCTCGTCGCCGTGCTCCATATCCTCGTAAACACGGTTATACTTTCTTGTACCTGTTCTGAAGGTGAGTTTGTCTGTTTTACCCTGTCTGAAGCGGTGATAATTGTCAGTTATATCCTTCATCATCTGCTTGAAACCGCCACCGTCTGTTATCATGTGATTCCACCTGAATGCCAGAGCTGATTTGCCGTCTTTAGTAAAAAGAGTAATTTTCAGCTGCACGTTTTCTTTTACGTCTACGCTCTTTACAGCAAAATCGTAAACATCTTTTTCCATATCATCGCTTTCAATAACGCTTAAAACCTCATCAATATTGTAATCCTCGATTATCCAGCAGGGTACAATATGGTTATCACAAAACCTCGAATGGAATATGGGAGCCTTTTCGAAAAGGCAGATTAATACTTTTTTAAGCGTTTCTACATCGGGAATATAGTCGTAATAAAAGGCAAGGCGGACAGTTCTGTCCATATAGCAGCGGCACATGTGATTCATTTTATCATACATACCTGCCCATATAAGCCTCGGCTCTTTGTACCCCTGCCGATATTCATCGTCTATGAGCTGCAGAATAATATTATCGTCCTGAAGGCCTCTGTTTCTTAGGACTTCAGCTCTTTCGGTAAACCTTTTTATAGTTTTACTGTCTGCACCACTGAGGCGTTTTTCAATCTGTTCTCTAATCATATTTTTCTCCTGACAAGATAGATTTTATCTATTATACCACAGAAGAAGCTATAATTAAAGATTAATTTTGTTTTCTATCTTTTAATTTTATGTGTAGAAGTTTTCTCAAATGCCTCTTTTCTGATAGTCACCTTTCTTATTCTTTTATAGCCGGGGAGAGTCTTATTGACACTTCTCACCGCCTCTTTGACAGCAGAGTGTATCTCATCGTCGGTGGGATTCTCCTTTCTGAGTTTCTTTTTAACATCTTCCATACTCGGTAATATCTCCACCGAAATTATGTCATCACCCTCGCTGTACACCACGCACTCCCCTATTACGTTTTCCTTTGAGAGATAATATTCGAGCTCCTCGGGATAGATATTTTTGCCGTTAGCTGTCACTATTACGTTTTTGCATCTGCCTGTAATACGGTAATTACCGTTTTTATCCACATAACCCAGATCGCCCGTATGAAACCAGCCGTCAATCATAACTCTGTCCGTCTGAGCCTTGTTTTTATAATAGCCCTTCATAACCATCGGACCTTTTACTGCAATTTCACCTATAGCGTTTTCATCGGGATTTACAATTTTAACCTGTACACCGGGAAGCGGTTTTCCTACTGTATCGGTTGTTGGTGAAGTATCGTTATTGCAAATTACAATGGGCGAACACTCCGTGAGTCCGTAACCGATAATAACGGGTATACCGTAGGAGAATAAGTCCTTGGCTGTCTGCTTCTGAAGTGCCGCAGCGCCGCAGATAATCATACGTAGTCTACCGCCGAAAAAGCCGTGAATTTCACCGAAGATTTTCTTTCTTGATTCTGTGGGCAATACAGACGAAACCTTGGATATGAGTCTTGCAGCGTTGCCTTTGCCCTCTTCTTCCATTCTCGCTGTAATTCTCTTGTGAAGATTTTCAAGAAGCAAGGGCACTGTAACAAAAATAGTGGGTCTGTATTCTTTTAAATTTTCTCTCAGTCGCCTGAAGCCTTCGCAAAAGCTTATTGCTGCACCGCTGCTTATCATCATAAGAAAAGCGATTGATTCATAAGTGTGATGAAGAGGCAAGACGGAAAATGTAACATCGTTGTCCATTATTGTCACCGCCTGCTTTACGGCTTCCATATCCGAGCAGATGTTGCCGTTAGATAGCATTACACCCTTGGTCATTCCCGTAGTGCCTGAAGTGAAAAGAAGTGCCACCGTCTGCTCAGGATAAGTAACGGCATCTAAATAATCCCGTTTACCGTAGGAAATGTGCTCTTTACCCTTAAGGAGCAGCTCTTTGAAGGAGACAGTGTCTTCATTTTCACTATCTCCGACAATTATAATTTTCAGCTTTTTCTTTTGCACGTCATTCTGTGAAAGGGTCTTATAGCCGTAAGAGTCTGTTATTATGACTTCAATTTCTGCGAAATCTATAATATTGTAAAGCTCCTCGCAAGGAAGTTCTTTGTCAAGAGGTACAACGGTGCCCACACCGCCTGTAACCGCTAAGTATGATACACACCACTCATAACAGTTAGGCATAAAAACAGCGATATTTTTGTCTTTGGCTCCGAGCTCGTAAATAAGAGCGGTGCCAAAGCAGTCGCAGTCACACTTGAAGCTTTCATAACTGACTTCATATATTGCACCGCCTTTATCCTTGAGATAAAAGGCGGTATGGCTTTTGTATTTTTTCTCGCTCACTGACAAAAGCTCTTTCAGAGTATTGATTTTATCCATAGTTCTCATCCTTAAAAATATATTTATACAGATATATCTTTTACTCTAAAAAGCTTAATATGCAAAAAACGGACACCGTTAAAGATGTCCGTAAAAAATTAACCGTATATATATTCTTTTATAATTTCCTTGTTTTTTTCTAAATTCAGCTTAAGTACATCCTGTCCGTTTATCCTCGCATTCCACCAGGTACCCTCTGCCGGAACCTGCTGCTGAGTGATATCGTATCTGATATAGCTGAAAAATGCACCGATACCAAGGGAAAGAAGTCCGTTTCTGTCAATGCTCGTTGAAATATTGGGAAGCACCTGCTTGACAACATCTATAAGAGTAAAGGGATTTGTCTTGGCTGCCTTGGAAATAATAGAAGTAAGCACCTTTCTCTGACGCTGAGTTCTGCCGAAATCGTTGTCAACATATCTTATTCTGGCGTACCACATGGCGGTTCTGCCGTCAACCTTGTAATTAGTGCCCTCTTTGAACTTGGGCCTGTTGACCTGCTCACGCATATACTTAGCTTCTTTTTCCGTTACGTCATGGATAGTAATTCCGCCCAAGAGGTTAACAAGCTCTATAAAAGCATCGTAATCTACCATAACATAGTCATCGATATTAACGCCAAAATTATATTCTATGGTATCCATAAGAAGCTGAGCACCGCCATAGTTGAAAGCAGCATTGAGCTTGGTACTGTAGCCCTTTGAGGGGATATAGACATAGCTGTCACGAAGGAAAGAAGTGAGCTTTATTTCTCTGTTTGCCTTATCAATAGAAAACAGTATCATTGAGTCAGAACGCTGACCCTCAAGACCTTCTCTTGCATCACTGCCGATGAAAAGAATATTCCTGACGCTTTCACTGCTCAGCAGAGTGCTGTCTTTAAGATATATGTTCTCTCCTATTGAATCGTCATAGCTGAGACCTCCGAGAGCTGAATATCCGTAAAGGAAAACGCCTAACAGTAATACAACAAAAACGCCGAACACACCAAGTGCTATTTTCGCCTTATTGGCGCCTGATTTTCTCTTGACGGGTCTGCCCTGAGGACTTCTCTGCTGAGGTGCTACGGGACGCTGAGGTGCCTGTCTCTGACCCTGAGGCACTCTTGAGGGCTGTATCGGTCTTTGAGTGTGATGAACTGTCGGTCTCTGAGGAGTATTTCCGGGATAAGATGACGGTGCAACTCTTCTGCCTTGGGGTGTTCTTGAATTAGCAGAAGAATAGATATCCTTTGAAGGAGCCGTTATATGCTCCGGCTCGGGAATATCCATATCGAAATCAGGAAGATTTACCTTGAAGTTTTTGCTTTTACCCGATGAAGCGCTTTCACTCTGTTTTTTTATATCAATATTTTCAGTATCGCAGTCGCTGTTAACAAACTTATCCGTTACAATTCTCTTTGAAGCGGAAGGCTCGTCTTTGGGACTTTTTTTCTTTTTATCGGAAAAATATATATCGTCCATAGTATCCTCCAATAATATTCTTTTTATATTTTACCTCAAAATCCTTTAAAGAGCAACCCTTTTTTATAATACTTTTTAATCTTAAGAGTTTCTTAAGAAAAACACAATATAAATCTCTGTTTCCCGGAAACAATAAACCATTGACAATAAACTGATTTTTGTGTAAAATATATTCTTGTGAGTGCACCGGGCAGTTGCGGGTCACTTTATGTGACGTGAGGAAAGTCCGGGCTTCATACAGCAGGGTAACGGCTAACAGCCGCCGAGGGCGACCTTAGGGAAAGTGCAACAGAAATAAACCGCCGTAAGCTTTGGCATACGGTAAGGATGGAAAGGCGAGGTAAGAGCTCACCGGCATAAAGGAGACTTTATGGCCATGTAAACCCTACCCGAAGCAACACCGACAGGATATGATACGTCAGCTGGACGAAAACCGAAAGGTGGCTTGAACGTCGGAGCAATCCGCCGTCTGGATAGATGACTGCCTTAAATGACAGAACCCGGCTTACAGGTGCACTCACTTTATTGAATGCAAAATGCAAAGTGCAGAATGCAGAATTGCATGGGGTAACTCTGCCCAAGAGGCAAGGGAGTTCCCTCGCCCACAAAAGAATAAACTTACAGCAGAGTGATTTTAGTTTTCACTCTGCTGTTTTTTTTACCATATAAAGGGTATCAGTCGGTATCTGACCTTTTTCTTGTATTCGCTGTAGCCCTCAAGCTCTTTTTCCAGGAATTCTTCCTCTGCCTTTAATCTTTTGGCTATTATCACAGGATAAACAAGAAAAATCACCAATGAAAACACCGAGCCTAAAACCAGGGGCATTGATAAGAATAAAAGCAATGTAGCACTGTACATAGGGTGTCTCACTATGCCGTAAAGGCCTGTATCGATGACCTTCTGATTTTCCTGCACCTCTATAGTACGGGAAAGATAAGTATTCTCCCTTAGTACTTCTGCATAAATGACGTAGGCGACGAGAAAAACTACGACGGCAGCTATTACCACTGCTTTCGGCAAGGGACACCAGCCAAAGCGGAAATCAAGTCCTGCAACCACGAAACCTGCAAGGAACATAAGTCCGCTGAGTTTTACTACAAGGCTCTGCTCTGACTGTTTTTCTTTGGCGTCAAGACGTTTTTGCAGAAGATTCGGATTTTTTAACATCATTACAATTCCTGCAATAAACATAGGTACAAAGAGAATCCCCATAAAAATCCAGCCGTTTATAAAATTCAATGTGCCTGCCGGCAGGAATACAAGAAGTCCTACAAGTATAACACCCGACAAAAACTTGACTATTGCCTGAAAAAACAACTTCCCGTTCACAGTCCTTACCTCCTTGCTCTGACTAAATCGGCGGGAGAAAAGGTGTTTTTATACACCCTCTCCCCCGCGTTACATTATTATAAATATTTCTTGATTTCGTCTATCTTGTCAGTCTTTTCCCACTGAACATCAAGGTCTTCTCTGCCAACGTGACCGTAAGCAGCAAGCTGACGGTAGATGGGTGCTCTGAGCTTGAGAGTATCAATGATAGCAGCAGGACGAAGATCGAATACCTTGTTTACGATTTCGCCGATCTTGTCGTCGCTTACCTTACCTGTACCGAAGGTATCAACCATAACCGATACGGGCTTTGCAACACCGATAGCATAAGCAAGCTGAACCTCACACTTTGAAGCAAGGCCTGCGGCAACGATATTCTTAGCAACATATCTTGCAGCATAAGCAGCACTTCTGTCTACCTTTGTGGGGTCCTTACCTGAGAATGCACCGCCGCCGTGGCGTGAATATCCGCCGTAGGTATCAACGATAATCTTTCTGCCTGTAAGACCGCTGTCGCCCTGAGGACCGCCTGTTACAAAACGGCCTGTAGGGTTAACATAAATCTTTGTCTCTGCTGTCATAAACTCAGCAGGAATAATAGGCTCAATTACATACTTTGTAACGTCTTCTCTTATCTGAGCGAGCTCTACATCTGCGCTGTGCTGTGATGAAACAACAACTGCTGTAACACTTTCAGGCTTGCCGTTTTCGTCATACTGTACTGTTACCTGGCTCTTACCGTCTGCTCTGAGATAAGGAAGAGTACCGTTCTTGCGAACCTCTGTAAGCTTCTTTGAAAGCTTGTGAGCAAGTGATATGGGAAGCGGCATAAGCTCGGGAGTCTCGTCACAGGCAAAGCCGAACATCATACCCTGGTCGCCGGCACCGTGAAGGTTGTAAGCGTCTTCTTCGCCGCCTTTGAGCTCAAGGGATCTGTCAACGCCCATAGCGATGTCGGGTGACTGCTCATCGAGTGCAACAAGAACTGCACAAGCGTTACCGTCAAAGCCCTTAGCACCGTCGTCATAGCCGATGTCACATACTACCTTTCTTGCGATCTTTGCAACATCGGGCTTATAGGCGGAGCTGATTTCGCCCATAACCATAACCTGACCCGTTGTTACTGTTGTTTCGCAAGCCACACGTGCCTGAGGGTCGTGAGCATAAATATCGTCGAGGACTGCATCTGAAATCTGATCGCAGATTTTATCGGGATGTCCTTCTGTTACTGATTCTGATGTGAAAAGAAATCTTGCCATTTTAAATTACTCCTTTATTTTGAAATTTATTGTTTATTTTGCAATAGCAGGCGATGGGCCTGCGCTACATTCATAATTCCTCATTAACAATCAATAAAAAAACTGCGGCCGTAGTCCGACCGCAGATATAAAGCCTTATCTTCCGGTCAAACCGCAGGATTTAGCACCTTGCATAAGCAGGTTGCCGAGCTTCAACGGGCCTGTCCCCTCCGCTACTCTTAATAAGGAAGTATTCATTTTTGCGTAAAATATTATATCAACACCCGAAAGGGTTGTCAATAGTTTTCGAGAAAAAACTATCAGCAAAAATTATCCATTACCAAAAACAATCCACCCGATTAGCTGTCAGGTGGATAAACTATTATAAATTATACACTATCTCTTTTTAAACAACCGTAAATTTAATGCTCAACTAAAAAATTATCTGAATAACCTGTCGAATAATTCACCAAGCTCCGGATGATCAAGACCGAACATGTGTAAAAGCGCATTCCAGAATTCTTTAAATGTTCCGCCTGTAAAAATTATCTCTAAGATCTTTGACATTGTTGTTTTCCTCCTTTTGTAAATATCTTTCAGGAATATTTCCTGCCTATATTGTAATCCCAGAGACCTGATTTGTCAACACGATATTAATATTTTTAATTTTTTATGCAATCATTTTACACATAGGTTTCACAAAACCCCGGATACAAAAACAAAACCCGCCCCATAGGGACAGGTTTTATTTATTAAACAATTGTTTAATCGCGATAATTGTTTGGATTATGCTCCGTAGCCATTGTCGAGTTCAATGCCGAATTCCTTAAGGATAGCGTAGATGAGATCCCAAAGGTACTGCCACATAGTTGCAAAAGTTTCCATTAATATGTCCTCCTGATTTAGATTTATCAAAGGTCACCCCTTAATATGGTTTCATTATATAATACTACAATATAAATGTCAATAGTTTATTCAAAAAATTTTCATATTTCTTGTAATTTAGTGAAATATATCTTTCCTACCCCAGAAGAAAAAACCACCCGAAGGTGGCTTTTTCTTTTTAAACAATTGTTTAAATCAACTTATGATTATTCAATGCCGGGAATATCGACCTGGAAATACGCAAGAACTTTGTTAACATATTCTGCTACAAGCTTCCAGATAGCTTCGAACTTCTCAAAAAATTCTGCCATTATAGTATCCTCCATATTTAGATTTATCAAGAGTTATCCCTTAATATGGTCTCATTATATAACACCCTAATATAAATGTCAATAGTTTATTCAAAAATATTTCATAGTTTTTATATTTATTAACAAAAAAAGAGCCGTCAACCGACGGCCCTTAATATGTAGACTAATTAGTTTCTGCCGAGAACTTCGTCAAGTCTTAAGAATTCGAAGATTGCATCGAAGATCCTGTCAAACACATCTGAGATACGCTTTAAGATAGCCTGGAAGCCGTCAACAAAATTCTGCTGAGCTTCTTCGTCCCAGATTTCTTCCCAATAACCGCCGATGGGATCGCTGAGGTCTCCCATTGAACCGTCTATACCTAATGAACAGCAATCACAGTTGCAACCGCACTGACCGTTGTTGTCGATAAAGCCTTTACAAGAAATGCAGCAATATTCATCAGTGAGAACATACTGACCCTTGCTTGTGTCATAAGCCTTGTGACAAGGTGTTACATAAGCGAATGTGGGATTTTCTGGACAATCGATACAACAATGACAAGCACTGCTTTCTATATGATCATCGCATCTACATACACCGTCTTCAGCAGAAGCTGAAACAGCCATAACGCTGAAAAGCATCAATACGGCTAAAATTACAGAAATTATTTTTCTCATTGGAATCTCCTCCTTAAATTAAGGCGCTATTACGCCGCTTATGGTTATATTATAGTTAATAGTGTCGCAAAAGTCAACTATTTTAATAAAAATTGAATCTTAGAATTTTATAAACAGGATGTGTTATTTTTGTGTCATAGGTACTCTGCCGAAAAAATAAGACTCAGCATTTAAGAGCAGACAGGCTGACTCGTACGGCAGGGTACAAAAAGAACTGTTATTTCAGCGGATTCAACAATTATAGGCGTCTCAATATAGGCAAATCGACAAAAAATCCTTTTAAGGCAACTTTTCACTTTATTTTATCCCGTTTAAGCTATATAATTGTATGTATGAACAGGAGGATAAGATATGAAAGTTTCAGGAATTGTTACAAAAGTCAAAGGGGTACCCTACCGATAACGGCAGAGACATCAGCAAGCTTAATATTCAGTGGCAGGAATAACTCAAGGAGGAATATATTATGAGTCAGGAGCTCAAACGTACCTATGTACCATTTAAAGATTGGAAAGAAAAATCAAAGCAGACTGAATACACCGAGACTACGCCCCTTTTAAATCCCGACGGCACTCTAAATGCAAGAGGCTGGGCAAGGCACAATGTTTTTCAGTACGACAGAAGCTTAGTCAAAACAGAGCGTCTCATCAGCAAAAAGGAATGGGACTACTATACAGTCACAGACGGACAAAAGCAGCTCCTTGTTTCCTTTGCCCATGTAGGCATCGGCGGATTTATGGGCCTGAGACTCATTGACCTTCACACCGGTGAGGTACACGCTGACGGTATTACAATTTTCGCCGGCAACAAATGCTTACCCTTAAACAGAGTAGACGCTCCCGGAAGATTCACCGGCAAGGTAGGCTCAACGGTTTTTGACTTCAATACTATGGAAACCAAGCGTACCGTATACTTCAAGATGCTTCATCAGGGTAAAAACCTTGAATGTAAGCTCAGTATGGATATACCCGAGGGCCTTGAAAATATTACAACGGTACTCCCCTTTGAGGGCGACAACACCAAGTTCTTTATGACAACAAAGCAGAACTGTATGCCCACCGGCGGTATATTCAGATTCGGCGATTATACTTATGAATTCTCCAAGGACACCTCTTTCTGCACCCTGGACTGGGGTAAGGTCAATACTCCCCGACGTCTCGTCTGGTACTGGGGAAGTGCTGCAACCTATCTTACAGATGCAGATGGCAAAAAGCACATCTTCGGCTTCGAAATTACCTGGGCTATAGGCGACGAGAGTCACGCTACGGAGACCTGCATTTTCTACGATGGCAAGGTACATAAAATCGGTGCTGTAGACGTCGAGAAATTCCCCAAGGGCAGATTTATGGAGGAATGGAAAATCATATCCGAGGACGGCAGATTCAATATGACAATGAAACCCTCCTACAATAACCGCAGTGACCTGAATTTAGGCCCTGTAGCAAGAATGAACTGCAATCAGCTTTACGGCTTGTGGAATGGTGATGTGACCCTTGACGACGGCACAAAGCTTGAAATAAAGGACCTTTTCGCTTTCTGCGAGTATGTTGAAAACAGATGGTAAGAGGAGAACACTATGACAAGCAAAGAACGACGTGAAAAAGGTATGCTTTTTATCGCTGACGACAATGATTGGACAGAAATGAAAAGAGCAAGACAGCTGACTCAAAAGCTCAATAATATTGACCGCTGTGACTTTGAAGGTAT
>JAZSMR010000002.1:0-44637 GCA_045535965.1 Acutalibacteraceae bacterium | reverse complement strand
AAACACCGAGCTTTATCATACGGTGTATTTTTGCTGAAGGTAATTTTTTCATTTTCTTTCAGCCTCCTGTTAAAACTGGAAATAAAGGAATGGATTATAGGAGTCGCCTACAAGTGTGATTGCCGCAAGGAGAATGAGAAGAACGGGAGCGGCAATGTCAATGCCTCTGTAAATGATATTTGCGGGCAGACTTGTTTTTGAAGCCTTAAGAAGCAGCTTTTTGACGAATTTGACAACGGGAGTACATGCAATACAGCAGATGATAAAGAAGAAGATATAGCCTGTAATGAAGCTTGTTGCTTCATAGGTGCTGAAGGGATTTGAGTTAAGGCAGAACATACCCTTGAGAACTGAACCGAGAATGGGGAATTCCGTGAATTTGAAGAAGACCCATCCGAAATAAACTGTTGCAAGAAGATAGAATCTGCCGATGACCTTATGCTTTTCAAGGAACTTTTTGAATATGAATTTCTCGAGAACAAGAAGCACGAAGAAATAAAGACCCCATAAAACAAAGTTCCAGGAAGCGCCGTGCCACAGACCCGTAAGCCCCCAGACAACGAAGAGATTCAGTATCTGACGGGGAGTGCCCTTGCGGTTTCCTCCGAGAGGAATATATACATAATCTCTGAACCAGCTGCTTAGACTTATGTGCCATCTTCTCCAGAAGTCCGTAATGCTTATTGCTTTATATGGGAAATTGAAGTTCTGCACAAATTCAAAACCGAACATTTTACCGAAACCGACAGCCATATCACTGTAGCCGCTGAAGTCGAAATAAATCTGAAGTGTATAGCAGATTATGCAAATCCAGGCTGTCACTACAGAAGCGTTACTGAGACCCTCAGCTGCAATATCACTGTAAACAGCGCCTATTGTATTGGCAAACAGGACTTTTTTACCGAGACCTCTGATAAAATATACTATGCCCTCATAGAAATTATCTATAGTAACTGTTCTATTACTGAGTTGCCTTTCTATATAGCTGTACTGAACAATGGGACCTGCAATAAGCTGAGGGAACATAGTAATATAACAGGCGAAGTTGACTATTTTAGTCTGTGCCCTTACCTGACCCTTACAGACATCAATAACATAGGAAAGAATCTGGAAGGTATAGAAGGAAATACCGACCGGAAGAGGTAAACCCTCAAATTCTATAGCTGTGCCGAAAAGTGAGTTTATGTTGCCGACAATAAAGCCGGCATACTTGAAAAATCCAAGCATAAACAAATTGAAGCATACGCCAAAAATCAGCAGCGCTTTCATTTTTCGGCTGCTGTTTCTGTGTTTTTCCATATCGAGTCCCAGATGGTAGTTAAAAAATATGCTAAGGCACATAAGCACTATGTAAACAGGCTCACCCCAGGCATAAAATATAAGACTCGCAAGGCACAATATTAAGTTTTTCTTTGCTATATCCTTTTCTTCGTCTCCGCTTCTGCCCACCATAAAATAAAGTATCAGGGTCAGCGGAAAAAAGACAAAGAGAAATACGGCACTGCTGAAAACCATTATTTCACCTCTGAATGTTTTTGCTTATACTTGTTCCATAAAAGAAATCAGTGCATCTGTTGCATCTTCTGAGACGGCATAAAATATAAAGCCCTTGTCATAACTTAAAACATAACTCTTCAGAAGTGCACTCTGCTCGGGAGCATATCCCTCAAAAAGTGTCTGCTTTTCTTTTACGCGTTTTTCTATTTTTTCGGTAATATCATCAGCTTTGGCATTTTCCTTGAGCTTTATTATCATCAGCTCGTCAACTGTCATAATGGCATCACTGGCATAGTAAACATAGGAGTCTACCAAGTCGAAGTCTATTCCGAATTCCTGTTTGATTTTATTCTTTTTGACTTTGGAGAGTTCCTCCGTATCCATAACGCCGGAAACGGCATTGAATACTTCATCGACGGTTTTGTCACTGTAGGAGTCTCCACCGGACATAAAGAATATGAACACCACCAAAAAAATAACACAAATTATTTCAAAAAGTCTGTGCTTATTCATCCGACAATCCCCATCTCTTTGATTATAAATCTGAGCCAGTATTTTTCATAAAAGGCCTTTGAAAGATGAATACCGTCACTGCCGTAACACTCGGGATGTGACTTTAAAACAGACGAGCTGTCCATATATTCAATATCCAGCCTTTTGCACATAGACTTAAGATTTTTATTGTATTCGCCTATCTTGCCGAAGCGTTTTGCCTTGGCAATATCTCTGTCAACGGGAAAAATACCGCTGACGATAATTCTCGTATCCGGCAAGGCTTCCTTGAGTTCTTCTATGATATTTGTATACATAGCTATATAGTTATTAAGATACTTTTTATCCGTCGCTATCATATTGACACCATAGTGAAGTATCAGCACCGGCGGATTTATCTTTATGATTTTTTTCACATTACCGTCAAGATGATAAAGACTGGCACTTACCTGAGTGATAAGATGGTTGGAATTGAGAATATTGTATGCCTCAAGACCGTTCATAAGGGAGTCGCCCACAATATAGACATTTTTGAATACCTTTCTGTAGGTGGTCTTGCCTTTATCTAGATTATTTATGACTTCTCTGATTTTCTGTTTTATGCCTGTCGGGTCATTTCGCTTTTCTTCGGCTGTTTTAATGTTTTTCTGAGCCTGCTTTACATCGAATTTCCAGAGACTTTCTATAACGCTGCTGCCTTTTGACAAATCGGTTTCGTCTGCTCTCATATCGCTGTTTGCAAGACCCACTATATTAAAAATCGGATATACCGATAAAACCGCAATCAAAACTAAAATTATAGTAATTTTTTTCAACTTTTTTCACCTGTATTTAACTTATTATGCTTATATTATATATTAAAGATTCCTATATACGACAATCTGCGACACAATTTCGCACTATACTATAGTTTACATCTTTTTTCGACGTAAATCAATAGAAACTCGTACCCTCAAGTGTAAAAAATATATTAACCTTGGAACGGGTTTTCGTATAAATTGTCTTATGACACCTGCTTCTGCCCTTTTTCTTGACTTAAGAATGCAGAAATGATATTATTATGTTGTAACTTGTATGAAAGGAGCCTTCAGATTGAACTCAGAAAAGCTTAAAGAAATGGAACCCCTGTTCGGTTCCTGGTATGTTGAAACAAAAACCTCCGAAGGTAAAAGCTCAAAATTTTATAAGGTTTTCAGAACCGACGGCATACAGAAGGATTACCTCGGTCTTAAAACAGTTAAATTCCCATCAAGCGACAGAGAACTCAGCAACGCTATTGCTTCGGGCAAATATCAGAATGTTGACGAATATCTCGACATTTTGCAGCAAAGTGTAAGCAAAAATATGAGTATTATGTGCTCACTTTCATATCATAAAAATATTGTTAGTCTGCAAAACTTCACAATAATCCGAGAGCCCTCCTGTTTTTATGTTCTTATGCTTGTCGAGCTTCTCAATCCCCTCAGTGAGTATCTCAGCTTCGAAAACGTGAGCAAAAGCGATATAGTGAATATCGGCAAGGATATCTGCCGTGCTATGGAAGCTTTCAGAGAAAAAGGAATAATTCACCACAACATAACCCCCGAAAACATCTATGTCGACAATATGGACAACTATAAGCTGGGTGATTTCGGTCTTTTCGATTACAACGGTAATATGTCCGAGGGTTCACTCTATATTGCACCTGAGCTTTATCACAAAAACTATCTCCGTGACACCTCGTCGGATATCTATTCGCTGGGTATGCTCCTTTATAAGCTTCTCAACAATAACCGTTTTCCCTTCCTTCCGCCCTACCCCGCTCCCGTATCTCTTTCAGACAGAGAGCAGTCCTTCTCAAGATGTATGAGAGGTGAAACTTTCCCTGCTCCCTCCAATGCAGACTTCAAGCTAACAAACATAATTTCAAAGGCAACAGCCTTCAGAGCTGATGAGAGATATATTTCTCCCCTTGCAATGCTCTCTCAGCTTGAATCTTATACGCCCTATCAGCAGACATCTTATACGGCACCATCTGCTGTAAGCGGATTCGAAATTACAGGCGGTGACGGTATACACTTTGATTCTTATGAATATCCTCAGGAAGAGGTTGTCGAGGAAGAAGTATACGCAGAGCCTTATGACGATACAGAAGAAGAGCAACCTAAAAAGCGTTGGTACTTTCTTGTTTTTGCTCTTGTTATAGTGTTAGCTCTTGTAGTGGCTTTAATCGTAAAGTCAGGCTCTGACGGCAAGGATAAAACTACCACCGAACATACATCAACAACTCTTGTTCCTCCCACACAGACAACAACCGAGACTACTACCGAGGAAACGACAACGGAAGAGTCCACAACTGAGGAAACAACTACTGAAGAAACTACCACAGAAGAGACAACTACCGAGGAAACTACCACAGAAACAACTACGGCAGAGTCCACAACAGAGGAGACAACTACCGAAGAAACAACCACAGAGTCTTTGACAGAGCCGACACTGGTCAGCACCGACCGCAAAAACGGTGACAAGTCACCCGACGGCAAAACTTATATGAAAATCAGCAGCTACAATGTGGAAGAAATTCCCGATGACGAGTTTTTTGATGAGGTGCTCATTTCAATCGGCGACAATCTCGGCGAAAACCTCATGGGCACTAAAGCTTATGTTTATCAGATGGCAGGCTCGGCGCTTATTCAGAAGGTCAATGCAAATGTTGCTTGCGAAATCAGTGAGGACTTCGGAAATAATATTCTTTGCACCGTCACAGTAGATGATGCTGACTTCTACTATGAACCCGAAAATTACCAGTATTATCTGTGCTTTGAAGAGGGCACCATCGTGTCTGACACAGTAATCACTCTGCCGCTTCAGATTAAGATTGAACAAAAATTTTAAAGCTTAAGGGACAGACCCGTTGGTCTGTCCCCACTTTTTTATATAGTCGGCGGCGATGGGAAGCAGGCGGCTCCATTAAATCGCAATGCGATTTAACGGCTGTCAAAGCAGCCGACCCGAACGCAGTTCGGGCATGGAGCCGCCCACCTCTTGCAGAAATCAAAAATCAGGGAGCTGAACACTCCCTGACTGTTTTATTCAGATTCATTTTTCTTCGGCTTAAACTTTTTGATTATGATTATGCCTGCAACTATGAAGGCTACTCCGACAGCACCGCTCATAAACCAAGTCAGAAGAAACGGTATTGTCATACCGGTCGCACTCATAGGTACCTTTCCCAATATTCCAAGACCTGCAAAAACATTAACGAGTCTGTAAGCTCCGTAAACAATCAGCACTATGCCGCCAATCCAGCCGTATCTTCTGAAAAAGGGTGCCATCTTCTGGGGCAAGGTATCAATCCAGGCCGAAAACTTATCAAAAGGGTCTGACTGCCTTGCCTCCTGTCTCATAAATACGTCCTCATTATCATTGAGGAGAAAATCCGTTGTGACTCCGAAAACCTCTGAGAGGCTCTTGAGCTTTGTGATTTCCGGCAAGGCCTCCCCTGTTTCCCATTTGCTCACAGCCTGCCTTGATACGCCGAGCCTTTCGGCAAGCTCCTCCTGAGAGAGTCCCTTAAGTTTTCTTTGAGAATAAATCTTTTCGTGAAGCTTCATATCTGCTTCCTCCTTTCTTTGTGACTAAAGCTTATCATAAGCAGCCTCAAAGAGCTATAAAGCTAGGCTTGAAATTCCGCAACCACCGGTTGCAAATAAAGTCAGGAGTCAGAAGCGAGGTGTCAGGCGTTGCTTATTTAGCAAAACTCCGTTGTTGCTTTTAGTTTTTGTAGTGCTCTTTAAGTTTGTTGTATTCCTCATCTGTAATCTCTACAATGCCGCCGTGCTTGAAGCCGTAAGGGAATGAGAAGCTCTCCTTCGCCATTGTGAAATTGCTGTCACCGGGTTTGGCCGATACGAAAGGCACATAGCCCATATTAGGCTTTTCACAGCCGAAAAAGTCAAGCATAAGGCACCATCTGCCGTCGGGCAGTATAAGGGTGGTGGGTGCTTCATAGCTACCGGGCTTTTCGAGAGTTGCCATATACTTTTCGAATTCTTCATCGTGCTTATAGGGACCGTAAAGATTATCGGAGGTGGCGTGCATATTCATAGACGGGTGCTCGGCATTTTTATAGAACATGTGATATGTGCCGTCGATTTTTCTTATGTGGGTATCGAGAATTTCATTATCCTTTGTAAAGAACATCTTAGGCTCTGAAAAGGTCTCGAAATCCTTTGTGACAGAGCAGTAAATTGACATGTGACTGTAGTCATCCTCCTTTACCGTTGAACCCCAATGAATAAGGTACTCTCCCGTCTCTTCCTCGTAGTATACCTCGGGGGCCCACATACAGCCGAAGTTTGGTGTACCGATGGGAGCGAGTATCTCTTCCGAAAAATTGATAAGGTCTTTGGTCTTCCACATTCTAAGGCACTTACTGCCGGTACGGTTGACAACCTTCCAGTTTACATTGTAGTTTTCGTCCATACGATAAACTATGCATTCGTCAGTGGTGAGGATTACGAAACCATCACCCGTTCTTGTAATTTCAATATCACGGCAGCCCTTGAAGCCTTTTTCGGCTGTGAGTATTGGGTTGCCGCCGTTGAGCTCTTCCCAGTTGAGGCCGTCACGGCTGACTGAAAAATATACCTGTTCTCCGTCGGGAGTAAGTTTTTCTTTGAAGTGTGTGAATAAGTAGGGCATAATTGGTTTCTCCTTTTCTTCTCGTTGCTTTAGCAACATATCGAGTTTCGTTTTACGAAACATATCGAATTTGCCGTAGGCAAATATATCTAGCAAACTTCGGTTTGCATATCGACACAGCAATTATATCATAAACTTCATATCATTACAAGAAATGCTTGAAAAATCAGAACATTTGTAGTACAATTCTTTCATAACAATAGCAAAGGAGATTTACTGTGCTGGAATATACAGATTTTAACGAAAAGGGCGAAAGACTCGTCTGTGAAATGGGCAAGAAGCACGCCAATATGCTTATGACTATCAAGGTAAAGAAATTCACTGAGGGTGAAACTGTCACTGTACTCGACAGCATTTGCGAAACAGCTTTCCTTATCCTCAAGGGTGAAGCTGAAATCACATGGCAGGGTAACGCCGAAACAATGAAGCGCAGCGGACCTTTTGAAAAGACTCCCTACTGCCTTCACATACCCCGTAATGTTGAAGTCAGCATTACAGCTAAAGAGGGCACTGAAATCCTCATTCAGCAGACCGACAACGACAAGGACTTTGCACCCGTTTTCTACAAGCCCGAGGATATCCTCTATCAGGAATTCGGCAAGGGTCAGTGGGGCGGCACAGGTCACAGAATCTGCTCAACAGTTTTCGACTATGACAATGCACCTTACTCAAATATGGTTCTCGGTGAGGTATTCAATCAGCCGGGCAAATGGTCAAGCTATCCTCCACACCATCATCCTCAACCCGAGGTTTACTACTATCAGTTTGATAAGCCCCAAGGCTTCGGAGCCTGTTTTATAGGTGACAATGTTTATAAGAGCGTTCAGGGCTCAGCTGCATTCATCACCGACGGCAATGACCACCATCAGGTTGTAGCTCCCGGATATGAAATGTGCTATGTATGGATGATACGACATCTTCCCGACGATCCCTGGTATAAGACAACACGCTTCTATGCAAAAGAGCACGAGTGGCTCGCTAATTCCAACTGATGCAGACTGTTGACGAGGCTCTCGATAAACTGAACCGTTCAAAGTTCAGAAGTTCATTTCACCTGAGTGAAAAAGACAAGGCATACGTCAGAGAAAAGGGTATGGACACTATCCGCAGTCACGCAGTCGATTTTGTCAGCACCCGTCTCGCTCCCGAGTTTATACCCAACGACGGCAAGCAGACACCTATGAGAGGTCACCCGGTGTTTATTGCACAACACGCTACAGCTTGTTGCTGTCGGGGTTGCCTTTATAAGTGGTACAGGGTAAAACCCGGCAAAGAGCTCAGTGAAGCTCAGATTGATAAGATTGTCGGTCTTATTATGGCGTGGATTGAGAGGGAAATTAACAAATAAAAAAGAAAATCAGCAGACCAAAAATCTGCTGATTTTTTATTCGCTCGCCGCGTGGCGTTACTTTTCCCGTCGCGAAAAACTCCCTCTGTCACTTCGTGACATCTCCCTCAAAGAGGGAGACGAGAAATCAAAAACGCCAAGTTATTTTTTATTTAAACGGGAACATCTTCCTGAATCGTTTCTGCCACTTCATAAGATAAATCGTCACCATCATAGTAAGAAGCTTATCAAAAAGAATAAATGTCACATTACCGATAGCTAATGTTATAGGCAAGGCGTACTGTGCCCATAAGGCTGTTTCGCCTTCCACGCCCAGAAGTTCCACTAATGGCATTCCGAAAACCTTGACCATAATAAAGCCTGCAAGTAAAACTTCAGCATTAAAAATGACAAATTTTATTATATACTCCAACACTCTCGGCATTTTTTTACTGCCCTCAAGGAAACACTTGATTATGGGATAGTTACCGAAAAAGCAAAGGTAAAATACAGCCGCCTCTTTGTTGGGGAGAAGTATCAGACTAAGCAGCGATACGGCAACGAAAATGCCCGTCGCCCATTTTTTATCAAGCTCGATTATGGTGAACATTACGAGAATCCCTGCGAAAGCAGGCAGGGCGTATGTCCATAAACCCATAACTGTCGGCAGCATAAGTACAACCGATAAAGCCGCTGTCATACCGCCTATTGCGGTTTTTGCACTCTGACTCATAAATTAACTCCTTTAAACGTTTGCCCTAGGCAAATATAACACTTCGTCAAAGATGAAATATCGCTAGCCCTCAGGCGAATATCACATCTTCCAAGCAGACATATCGCTCCTTGCCCTCAGCAACAAGGAATACAGTCTCCGCCCATACATTCGCAGCAACAGTCAGCACATAACAGACCTTGACATATACTGCAGGTATCGCAGTCGTTAGCTGATGAATTGTGTCTTGAAGATGTTCTAAATCCGCCTGTACGCTGACGGCTGAGGTTTTCGTAGGCGTGTCTGTATTCGGGGTTGGTGGGCTCCATATTATAAGCCGTCGCAAAATAGGTGAATGCCTGATCTGTCCAGCCTCTCTGATGGTTGATCTGACCCTTGAGATAGTACCACTGTGAATCTCTCACATTCTGAGGCATACTTTCGAGTATCTGCTCGGCAGGGTCAAGGGCACCTCTTCTCATAAGCTCACGCACCTGACTGTAGTCATTGTAACCGCCGTAGGACGAGCGTGAAGAGTATGATGAGCCGGTATTTCCTGACATAATTGCATCGTATGCCTCGTTGATTTCCTGCATTTTTTCGTTGGCGGTTTCAGCAAGAGGCGAGCCTGCATAATTGTCGGGATGATACTTCTTTGCAAGCTCTCTGTATTTAGCTTTTATCTGATCTTTGGTGGCACTTCTCGGCACACCAAGCACTTCATAAGGATCTCTCATATTGAATTTTTCCTTTCAGATTTTTTATCTTTGTTTTCACCCTTGAGTATTCTGTCGAGGCTTTTGTGCATTCCCTCATAGATTATGTTTTCCATAATGGGTGTCATTGTTTTTGTTTCGATATTTTCATAGGCGTCTATAAAAACGCCGCTACTCATATTAAGTGTACCCGTTATTTCGTTTTTGATTTCTTCCGTAAGCTCAGTATTTGCCAAGTTATGCTTATTTACAAAAACATTGTAGCTCTTTGATTTTATGTCTTTTTCTATATCGTCAAAGGCATCTGTGAGATAAACCCATTTGCCTATACCGTAGCCGAAACGGTAGACATTACCCTCGGGGTCATTCATATTATATGCGGCTATCTTCCCTAAAGCTTCGGCACTGCAGTGAGCCGCCTCATCGGTAAAAGCAGAGTTTTTCTTTTCAACTTCGTTTTGCTTTGCCATACAGTCTTCAATTATCTTTGCGATTTCGCCGTACATCTTCTTAGCCTTTTTATACTTAAGAGATGCCCACGGGAGAAGCAGATACATCAGAAGCTTTTTCAGTACACTGCCGTCGGAAATATTATCTCTGACCTTGAAGTAAAACATCATCATCGACACCGCCGATGCGTATCTGAGTTCTTCATCTGTATTACAGCAGTAGTTGCATTTTTTTGATGGGTTAAAAGGACATCTCCCACCCTTAAAATTCGGCAGGGTACAACTGAAGCTAAGCCTTGTGAGAACTAAAAATGTAATATCATAGCTGAGAGTAAGCCTTGAGAGCGCCCCGAAATGCTTACCCATAGCCTTGCAAAGAGAGCAGTAAAGTCCTCTGTAGGTCTCGTATTCCTTTATTTTCATTTCAGGCTTATCCGTTTTTACGTAGCCAAACATATCCTACCCTCTTTTTTCAATAAACTACCTTGTATTATATACCTTTTAAGCTGAATTGTAAACCATCTTAGACCTGCAACCTTAAAATTACATAAGTTATTGATTATTTTAAAGATTTATATTATAATATAATAGTTATCAAATCAGCGGAGGTTAAAAACAATGGCAATTATCAAAAAAGACGCTTACTTCCTTTCCTCAACGGGAATCAATAAAATACACTGCCGTATATGGCAGGACGACGAAAAGGAGCCCAAGGCTGTTTTTCAGATTGCTCACGGTGTTTCGGAACATATCGAAAGGTATGATGAATTCGCCTGCTTCCTTGCAGAAAACGGCTATATCGTTTGCGGCAACGACCATTTAGGTCACGGCAAGAGTGTTGACTCCTTTGACGATTTAGGCTTCACCGCCGAAGAAGACGGCGACAACAGAATGATTGACGATATGCACATTCTCTACTCGATTATGCATAAACGTTATCCCACTCTCCCCTATTACCTTTTCGGTCACAGTATGGGTTCATTCTGTGCAAGAGTTTATGCAACAAGCTTCTGGAATGAGCTTTCAGGCCTTATCCTCTGCGGTACAGGCGAGCTTCCCTCTGCGGCAGTTGTAGTCGAAGAGCCTATCAAGTTTCTCTGCAAAAAACTCGGTGCAAGAGCACAGGTGCCCAATAAGCTTTTAGATAAAGTTCAGACTATATGGATGCCCGGTGCCAAAACAAGTTACGACTGGCTTTCAAGAAACGAAGAAAATGTGCAGAATTACATAAACGACCCTCTTTGCGGAGCAGGTTTCAAAATGGCTCTTCTCAGAGACCTTATTTCACTTGCTAACTCGGCCTGCACAGACGAATGGGCATATCTCATTCCTCCCACACTGCCAATACTTCTTATCTCAGGTGCCAAGGATCCCGTAGGTCTGAGCGGCAAGGGTGTTATCAATGTCTGCGACAATCTCGAAGATGCAGGCCATACGCCTACCTGTTACCTCTATCCCGGTGACAGACACGAAATCCTCTTTGAAGATGACAGAGAGAAGATTTTTAAGGATATCCTCACCTGGCTTGAGAAATAATCAGCATACAAGCTTAAAGGACAGGTTTGAAGCCTGTCCTCTTTTTTATATAAGCGGTAAAATGTCTCTGTAGATAACAGCGATAATAAACAGATGCACCGGATAAAACCAATAGAAAAACCATTTGGAAAACTTTGAGACCTTTCCCTTTTCGCCGTTATATAAACAAATGAGAGGGATAAACCCGAGAGAGCCCGCCTGCCATAAAACGCTGTACCACACTCCGCCGTCACCTACAGCAAGGCTTATGCACCTTATTACCCAATAAACACATACAAGAGAGTAGAAAATGCACATTTTCTTTTTGTCATTTCTGAATGCGGCAAAGACAATCACCCAAAGAGGTGCCACCATACCCCAATCGCAATAGGTGCAAAGGCAGGCGAAAAAGAATGCACATATAATTCTGAGGAATCGGTTTTCTATTTTCTCAAGGCAAAGAAGAATCATAAAGCAGAGAAAGAGAGTGAAAATCATATTGAACTTGTCATACCACAGTTTACCTGCTAACAGATAGGTAAAAGGTATCTGTGATATCAGTGCAAAAGCAAAAAGTCTTATGCCGTATTTCTTTTTTGAGCCGGTATGCATAAAGCCTTCTGCTAAAAAGAAGCACATTATAGGTGCAGTGAGTCTGCCGACTATTCTCATTGCAATGCCCAAAGGATTATCCGTACCAACAAAAGCCAGGGCGACGTGGTCCATAACCATTGCTATAACGGCTATGTACTTCAAAACATTTCTACTCATTTTCATTTGTTTTTTCCTTATCTGAAACTGTTGTGTGTTTATAATATAATACTTTTTATAATAATACAACAGAACTTTCATTATTTTTTGTTGTCGTATCTACCAATTTTCATGTGTTTTTTTTGTGTAAAAAATCAAATATTATATTTTTGTTAACAAAATTACAACATCATTATGTTAATATAATAGAATAATTTTTGCTCACTGCAAGAGCACACAGATCTTTATAGTAATTAAAACAAAAAAATATAAGGAGTTTCATAATGAGTGAATCAACCACAAAGAGAAAAATTTCCGTTGAAAAGCCCTGGATGAAGCATTATTCAGAGGAAGTGAAGAATCTCCCCTTCCCTAAAACAACAGCATACCGTTATATGACCGAGTCAAATGCTGACAGGCTCAATGAAACTGCCATTAATTATTATGGCAAAAAGATTACACATGCTGAACTTAAGAAAAACATCGATGCTACAGCTGATGCATTTGCTGCTGTGGGCGTAAAGAAAGGTGACATCGTTTCTTTCCTTTCGGTTGCAACTCCCGAGACTATTTATTGCGTTTATGCACTCAATAAGCTCGGTGCCACAGCTAACACAATCGACCCTCGTATGGACGTTGAAAGCATCCGCAAGGCCGTTGTTGAATCTGAATCGAAAATCTTTGTAGTAATTAATGTTGCGTTTGAAAAAATCGCACCTGTTTTAGATGATTTAAAGCAAGAGCTTGTTGTAGTTGTATCTGCTGCCCGGTCACTTCCCTTAATCAAAAAAGTGGCTATGAATATCAAGGTTAAAACCGACATACCTTACAGTGACAAAATTGTCAAGTACGATACATTCCTCGCAGGCGGCAAGGGTACAACCGCTGTAGAAGCACCCTATGTCGGAGACGCTGTCTTCTCAATCCCCTACACCGGCGGTACAACCGGCTTTGCCAAGGGCGTTATGATCACAAATGACGGCGTAAACTCAACGGCCTTCAATATCAAACATGCGGGCATCAAATATGAGCAGGGTGATACATTCCTTGATATTATCCCCGTATTCACATCATACGGTATGTGCTGCGGTATGCACATGCCTCTTTCGCTGGGTCTTGTACTTATTCCCATCCCCAAATTCGACCTGAGTCAATACGGAAAGCTTTATAAAACTTTCAAGCCAAACCATTCAATAAGCACCCCTGCATTCTACGAATCGCTTATGCATAGCAAAGAGCTTCAGAATATGGATCTTTCATTCCTTAAGTGCCTCGGCTCAGGCGGTGACACTATGAACAAGGGTCTCGAAAAGAAGCTTAGTGAGTTTATAAAATCCCGCGGTATGCGTTATCCCATTTCTCAGGGTTACGGACTTTCTGAGTCCTCCGCTGCCGTATCTTTCTGCTTTAACGACATCTATAAACCCGGCAGTGTCGGCATACCCTCTCTGACTATCACTATGGGTATCTTCGATGAGGAATCCGGCCAGGAGCTCGGATTCAATGAAATCGGTGAAGTATGCGTATCAGGCTCATCGCTGATGAAGGGCTACTACAAACGCAAGGAAGAAACAGACAATGTTCTTCACAGACATGAAGACGACGGCAAGCTCTGGCTTCACACCGGTGACCTCGGATATATTGACGAAGACGGTTTCCTTTTCATCATCGGCAGAATCAAGCGTATGATTACCCGCTTTGACGGACATAAGGTATTCCCTGTAAACATTGAAAGTCTTGTTGCACGTCACCCGGAAGTATATAACTGCTCGACTATCGGCGTCAGTGATATGGACCGTACTCAGGGTCATTATCCCGTTGTTTTTGTTGAATTTGATGACTGTGTAGAAGATAAAAACGCCTTCTGTAAAAACATATACAAAGAATGCCATGCTCTTCTTGAAGAAAGAGGCAGACCTGTTTCAGTTGTAGCTATAGATAAAATACCTCTCACAGGTTCAGGTAAAAACGATTTCCGCACCTTGGAAAGAGAGTACGAACACTTTGACTACAAAACCTGGAACCAATCCATCGGAATTGAATAAGCATCAAAAAACCGAACTCGCTTGAGTTCGGTTTTTGTTTATTCAGTCTTCTGCTTTACATTCACTTCACTTAAAAATGTTGCTGACAAAATCATCACAGCACCGACGACACTTAAAGGTGACATCTTTTCTTTCAGCAGCAGTGCCGAAAGCACCACAGCTACGATAGGATCGATATAGCTCATAATGGCTATGGTCTGAGACTGAAGATTTTTCATTGAGCCGAAATAAAGAGTATAGGAGATACCCGTATGAACAATGCTGACAACAAGGAGCATAATAACGCTTTTCTTATCAAAGCTCAGCTCACCGACGTTAACCGTTGCAAGGCAGTAGGGCAATATCACTATTGCCGCACCCGACAGCTGAACGATAGTTTTATCATACGCCGGTACACTGCCGAGACTTTTATTCATCAGCACAACGGAAGAATAGAACACAGCCGCGAGTACGCCTAAAATTACGCCCCTCATCTCTTCCATATTGCCAATGCCCGTTTCTGCAACACCCGATACGAATACCATACCGACTAAGGCGGCAAGGGTACAGCATATCTTTTTAGCGGTGAGCTTTTCTTTATATATCAGAGAGCTCATAACTATAACAAATATCGGCGCCATATAATAGCAAAGAGTCGCCGTAGCAACAGTAGTATAGCGATAGGCTTCAAAGAGGAATATCCAGTTTATGCCTATAGCACCCCCCGAAAGGCACAGAAGAAGGAGCTTTTCTTTTACCATTGAAACGGAAAATTTCTTTCTCGTTATAAGACAGAAGAGTACGAGAAACACCGTGCCCACAGCACCTCTGATAAAGGCTATTACACTCGAGGGCATATCAATATTCCTGACAAAAAGTCCTATTGTACCGAAAACCACCATTGCCCCTGCAAGGCTCATTTTAGATGTAAGATTGTCTTTTTTCATTTTCTCACCTGAAAATTCAGGGACGGACAACGCCGCCCCCTTATGTATTATTTTCTGAATCTGATTACGTTGAATGAAAGTGCCTTAAGATTAGCCACTGTATTCTTGCCGTCTTCTGTGGGGAGCGGATTTGAATGCATCTTTACTGTCTCTTCACCGAAAGTGTTTTCTTTACTGACATCATAGCCGTCCATTGACTCAAAGGACACTGCCTTATAGGCATCAAAGCCTAAAAGTGAAATATCAAGCTGGACATCTTCCTCCATTGAACGGTTAACCACAAAGAGAGCAATTTCCCCGTTTTCTTCGTCATAAGAAGCTACGGACTCAAGATAAGGTACATCTGTGAAGTCCTTGCAATCGTACTTGGGACAGTCGATAATGGGTTTAAGGGCATTACCTCTTGCGTACTTTGACATAGCTGCAAATGGATAGAAGATAGTCTGACGGAAAGCTCCGCCGCCTGTCTTTGTGAAGATGGGCGCAATTACATTTACAAGCTGTGCAAGGCAGGCAATTTTAACTCTGTCAGCGTGGCGAAGAAGAGTGATAAGCATACATGCAACAACAAGTGCATCCTCAAAGTTATATATATCCTCAAGCTGATTGGGCGCAGTTGACCATTTTTCAACGTGAGCACCGTTTGAATGGTACCATACATTCCATTCATCAAAGGAAAGGTTAATCTGCTTTTTGGTACGCTTCTTTGCTTTTACATAGTCGCAGACACAGATAACACTGTAGATAAAATCGTCAAGGTCAAGGTTTTTTGCAAGGAAAGATGCAGTGTCGTGTCTGTGGTTGTCGTAATACTGATGAAGTGAAACATAGTCCACATTGTCGTAGGCTATTTCAAGTGTTTTCTGCTCCCACTCACCGAAGGTATTCATATATCTGCTTGAGCTGCCGCAGAGGACCGTTTCAATTGAGCCGTCAACCCACTTCATAAGCTTGGCAGCTTCGTTGGCTACCCTGCCGTATTCCTCGGCAGTTTTAGCGCACATCTGCCAGGGTCCGTCCATTTCGTTGCCCAGGCACCAGAGCTTTACATTCCAGGGGTCTTTGTATCCGTGAGCAATACGCATATCGGCATATTTTGAGCCACTCTTGTGGTTGCAGTATTCCACTAAGGCTCTTGCCGCATCAGGACCTCTTGTGCCGAGATTAACTGCCATCATCGGTGATGTCTTAGCTTTCTGACACCAGCGCATAAACTCGTTTGTGCCGAACTGATTGGGCTCGGTTACTCCCCAGGCAAGGTCGAGTCTCTTGGGTCTTGACTCTACGGGGCCTACACCGTCTTCCCAGTTATAGCCGGAAACAAAGTTACCGCCGGGATAGCGTACAACGGGTACGTCGAGCTCGTTTATCAACTTTATAACGTCGGTGCGAAGACCGTCTTCATCAGCTAAAGGGTGCCCCGGCTCATAGATACCGCCGTAAACGGCTCTGCCGAGATGCTCGATAAATGAACCGAAGACTCTGCGGTCAATTTCGCCTATTTTAAGTTCGGCCGCAAGGGTAATTTTTGCTTTCATCGTAAGTTTCTCCTTAAATCTCTTTAGATTAAATTTAGTTTATCATAAAGAAAAGTCGATGTAAATAGGAAACGGAAAACTTTCCCCTTATATATTTTATCTATTGTAATAACGGCTGAACTTTGGTATAATGAACACCAAAGGACGGTGCATCTCTATGTTCAACTTTTTCGCAGATGAAAATGCAAGGCAGGGCAATTATTTCTATATCACAGGCCCTGACTATAACCATATAAAAAACGTTCTTCGTATGAAGCAAGGGGAAGAGCTTCTCGTTTCCTTTGGCGGCAAGAGCAGTCTTTGTGCTCTCTCAGGCTTTGAGGGGGACTCTGCCGTTGCCGAAATTATAGAGGAAGACTATCAGAGCACCGACCTGCCTATAAAGATATATCTTTTTCAGGGACTCCCCAAAGCTGACAAAATGGAGCTTATTATCCAGAAAGCCGTTGAGCTGGGAGTACACGTTATAGTACCGACGGAAATGAGCAGATGTGTTGTAAAGCTTGACGATAAAAAGAAAAATAGCAAGGCTCAGCGTTGGCAGGCTATTGCAGAAAGTGCCGCAAAGCAGAGTAAGCGTAGCGCCGTACCCGAAGTATATGAGGTCGTAAGCTACAGGGAGGCTCTTGATATGGCAAAGGATCTGGACGTTTTGATGGTGCCTTATGAGTGCCACAACGGTATGGAAAGCACTAAGAGAGTCCTCTCAAAAATCAAAAACGGCTCGGGTGTAGGCATAATCATCGGCCCCGAGGGAGGCTTCGAAGAAAGCGAAGTCGAAAAAGCTATGGCTGTCGGCGGTGAAAGTATATCTCTCGGCAAGAGAATACTCCGCACTGAAACTGCGGCAATTACGGCTGTTGCTATGACTATGCTTTATAGCGAAATGAATCACGGCGGTGACGAATGATGAAAGAATTACCTGTAGCATACAAAAACAGAATGAAGAGTATTTTAGGTGAGGAATTTCCCGACTATGAAAAAGCTCTTTTTGACTCCCCGGTCAAGGGCTTTCGTGTCAATACGGATAAGATAAGCCTTGAAAATTTCGAAAAAATAAACATCTTCGGCAGTGAAAGAATTCCCTATGTGAAAAACGGCTTTTATCTTGACTATGACAAGGCAGGCAACCACCCCTACCACCATGCAGGTATGATATATATTCAGGAGCCCGGCGCAATGGCGCCTGCCGAGTGCATCGACATTGACCCCGACTGGAAAATCCTCGATATGTGTGCTGCCCCGGGCGGTAAAAGCTCACAGCTTAAGAATAAGCTTTCGGAAAAAGGTATCCTTATCTCCAATGAGATTGTCGCGTCACGCTGTAAGATTCTCACGGGTAACTTTGAGCGTCTGGGCCTTAAAAATGCCGCCACCACCTGTATGGATACATCTAAGCTTGCAAGGCTTTATCCTAATACCTTTGACCTTATTATGGTTGATGCCCCCTGCTCAGGCGAGGGAATGTTCCGCAAGGAAGAAATCGCCATTGACGAGTGGAGCGAGGATAACGTAAAGATGTGTGCAAAACGTCAGGCAGAAATTCTCGACAACGCTGCCCTTTGCCTGAAAGACGGCGGATATATAATATACGCCACCTGCACATTCTCTCTCGAGGAAAACGAGATGAACGTTGACTCTTTCCTTTCACGCCACGAAGAATTCGAGCTTGTGAGAGTAAAAAAAGAGGTTGATGAGTCCACCTGCGACGGCATAAAGTTTGACGGCTGTCAGACCGAAAACATAAACTTCGCAAGACGTTTCTATCCCCATAAGGCTAAGGGCGAAGGTCAGTTTATGGCAGTGCTTCATAATAAATGTGATGCCTTTCCCTCGTACCCTGCTGAAAAGACACAGTCGGAGAAGATTGACAAAAGCGTATTCGATTTCCTCGGCAGTATACTGACAGACTATGACAGAGACAGCGTTATGATGTATAACGGCAACCCGGTTTATTTCACTCCCGATTTTCCCGTTAAGAAGGGCACAGCTTTCGCCTGCGGTGTGACTATAGGCGAAATCAGGAAAAATTATATTCAGCCCCACCATCAGTTTTTTATGGCTATGGGCGATAAATTCATAAGGAAGATTGAACTTTCCCCCGACAGCGAGGAAATGAGAAAGTATCTCCACGGTGAGGAAATTGAAGTGGAATGCGAAAATGGCTGGGCGGTTATAACAACAAGCGGCTGCAGTGTCGGCGGAGTAAAGGTAGTGCAAGGCAGAGCAAAGAATCATTATCCTAAGGGATTGAGATTGAAATAAAATATTAACCCGACAGACTCTGCCGGGTTAAATTTATGTATTAAGATTTTCAGTTAAAAGAGATCTGAAAAATTGAAATTGCCTGTGAAAATTCTCTTTATGATTTCAAGAATAACTGTAAAGAAACGCATAAATGAAACGAGTCTTGTTTCTGTTGTAGGCTCTTCTACGGGACTGGTTAACCAATCATAATCTGCACAATTTTCTTCTGTCATTGTTGAAGCAGTAAGAGTTTCGTAATCGAATACCATAAACTGTGAGCCTGATTTTACAGTGTCAACTGTTTCATTTGTGCCGTTAAGGAACTCCCAGATAACAGGCTCCAGACAGTCAATTACATCGTGGTGAGCGTTTTTAAGTATCCATGTTCGGTCGGGTACTCTGCAAGTTGAGAGGTCAACCTGCTTATCTGGAGCAATGTATTTACGGTTTTCTTCAGATACACCTGCAAGATATTCCTTTGAAAGAGTTTTGCCTACAGGAGCTGTTGTTGCACCGAAAGTACAGTGTGTAAGGCTTACAAGTGTGTCGCTGGGAAGGTTGGCATCCTTAATAATAGGCATATTCATAAATCCGTACTTAGCAACAAAGCCGTAGTGGATACCGTCTTCTTCGAGTTTATCGTAGAAACCATCAAGATCTGATGAAACATGTTCCCTGTAATACTGAATCTTTTCGATGAGCCCTGCGTACTTCGTGCGAAGCTCTGAGCCCTTTTCACCGAAAACAAGGTCGAGAGCAGCATCCATATCTTTTTCGTTGACTTCAGTCCAGTAGTTGACCTGTGTAGCCATACCGAAAGCGTGAAGAAGAGCGGGCATAAGAGCCTTAGCAAGTCTTTCATAGAGTTTTTCTACTTCGTCAAGAGCTTTATCTGTAACAGTTATCTGATTAAAGAAATCCATTGTCTTGAATACGATTTCATAAAGGACATCTGTAAACTCAAAGCCAACACCGTCACCTGTTTTACCTAAGAAGTCAACCTGACCTGCATATCTTTCAATAGTCTTTGCATCAAATTCAATCTGACCGCTGAAAGTCTTTGAGAAAAGAGTTGATTCGTTCTGAAGAGAATCACAAAATATAACATTCTTTATGTGACCGAGATGACCGTATCTTTCAAGGTAAGCTGCAAGAAGGCTGCCGCCCATACATCTGCAATACATTGAAACCTGGTCCTGACCGGTTACACGGAGCACCTGAAGAACATACTCGTGAAGTCTATCTACATGATCATAGGGTGAAAGACGCCAGTCATAAGCAAAGGAATATTGACCGTTTACATTGTAATTGTAAGCTGATTTTGATGCTGATATTGAGTTAGCCATAACCTGAGGATGAACACCTGTTTCCTTTGTGGGGTTGCCGTTATAGTCAAGACCTGCATCGGGGAAAAGAGGCTTGAGTTCCTCGTAGACAGCCCTGCCGTAGTTATCCCATTTATCAAAGAGCATACCTTCTAAAACGAAAGGTTTGAGGATATTTACTGCAGTTTCAACGATGGTATCCTTGTCAATGCCGCCTTCACCATCCAGAGAAAGTTCTTCAAACTGTGCTACACAGAGGGTACCGTCAGGGTAATAAAGACCGTCACCGTTACCTCTGATGTATACAATAGGTGTTCTTTCGTTTGCAGCCGATGCCATAGGTGCCATTACAGCAAAAAGCATTACGGTTACGAGAATAAGGGAAATAATTTTCTTCATATTTGAACTACCTTTCTTAAAGTTAATATTGTAAGGAAATTATAGCATTTTTTATTTCTAATGTCAATATGTCAGCGTATACGCCGCGTTGCGTATTCGTTTGCCCGAAGGGCAACTTCATTGGCGAAGCCACTTCATTGCGCAAGCACTTCATTTGTCGTAAGGCAACTTCATTCGTTTATGTTCGCAAAATGAAGTACGGCTTAACAGCCGTAATGAAGTCAGCGTCAAGTATGCCGCTGAAAGAAGTTATGTCCTGCGGACATAAATGAAAAACCGACTTGTCGAAACAAGTCGGTTTTTGTGTTTACAGCTTAATTTAGCAACACTTGATTTTTTAATTAATGCATACTATCTTTCAAACGAGATTTGATATACCTTCTACTGATTTTATTATGACTTAATTCTAATAAACTAACTGTCATAATCCCCTTTTTAAAATTTTCTATACTTTTTGTGTGTAATTCACCATATACAGCCCAAATCATAGAATCAATTTCTTCCGAACGGGGCATATTAAGCTCCTCCGCATTATGAAAAGCATCAGATAATTTTACAGACCAAAAGCCTTTTTTGCCTCGTAATTCACCATCAGCTATATCGATTAATTGCGGATACAAATCAAATGTCCTTTCAATAAGTTTTTCCACTTCTTCATCCGGCAATTTTTTAATTTGTTGATTATACGCTTTTTTGATTTTTAACCATTGATATATCTTCATATTATCACCCGAATTTATTTTATAACAGCAAACCTTAAAAGTCAAATCTGCCTGAAGGGCAACTTCATTGTGTCGAAGGCACACAATCAAGGCAAAGCCTTGTATATCACCAATTCCGCAGGAATTGCATATCATCAAAACGAAGTTTTGCATATCATCAAGCCGACAGAAATACACACCTTCGGTGTGATGAGATACAACAACGGCGTTGCCGTTGTTGATGATATACACGCTGACGCGTGATGATATACCAAGCCTGTCGGCTTGGGTAAAAAAATCCGACAAGTCGAAACTTGTCGTATTTTTTGGCTGCGGAACTAGGATTCGAACCCAGACAAACAGAGTCAGAGTCTGCTGTGCTACCCTTACACAATTCCGCAACGAACATTAAGTATTATACACACCGAGGGTACGATTGTCAATAGTTTTTTGAAAGTTTTTTGAAATATTTTTTCTGATATTTTATAGTAATAACTACAGTAAATAATCAATCTGAATCACCCAGTTTTTTTATTAATAAATCAGGTAAATATTGACAAAAAATCTTTCGGGTGCGATAATATGAACAATAAAGCATTAAAGGAGAGAATGAAAATGAAGAAAACAATCAGCATTATACTTGCCGTTATTATGCTCCTTTCCTGCCTGTCCTTAGGTGCATCGGCAGCGAAAAAAAGCGACTACACTCCTCTTTATGACAAAGATACACCTGTGGTGCTTCTTCACGGTATCGGTCAGAACGACACTTATGTTTATAACGAAGACGGCACAATAATGAAGGATAAAGACGGCGGAGAAGCTACAGGCTGGCCCTTGGAAACAGACCTCGAAGGACTCCTTAAGCCTATTATTCCGAAGCTTCTTCTTTCAATCTTCACCCGAAGGGACAGCGGACTCAAGGAAGCTATGAAAGAGGGTGGCAAAAAACTCTTATGGGCGCTTGAAAAGGATAACGAGGGCAACTACAAGTATGATGTAAGACCAATTCATTACACCTGCCCTATGTCGGAAATGCCTGCTGACGTAAAGAGTATGTACTATAACAGAATGCCTATGCAGAGATGCAAGGATATCATAGGCGAGGATATGGTGTATGTTTTCGGCTATGACTCAGTAGGTGATATTGACAAGACTACCAGAGAGCTTCACAAGTTCATAACTGAAACTGTTCTTCCTCAGACGGGTGCAGATAAGGTCAATCTCTGTCCTATCAGTATGGGCGGCTCCGTTGCGGTTTCATATCTTGATATGTTCCCCGAGGATCATAAGCTCATCAAGAAAATTGTTTATATCGTACCCGCAACAGACGGCAGTGAGATAGTCGGAGATCTTTATACTGCAAACCTCAGCACTCAGGATAACAGTGTCCTTTACGGCTCACTTCTTCCTGCAATTATGGGAGAGGGCTATCTTGCAGACCTTATCGGTATCGCTCTTCGCTTCCTTCTTCCCGAAAAGGTACTTAAGGATGCCCTTGTAGGACTCACAGAGGGCCTTGTTGAGGGTGCACTGAGAACTTCGACTCAGCTCTGGGCAACCTGCCCCGATAAGCACTATGCCGCAGCACGTGAAAAGTGGCTGTCTCAGCCCGAATATAAAACCGTTGCCGATAAGGTTGACAGATTTATGAAGGCAAGAGCCAACTTCGAAAGCAACACAGAGAAGCTTATTGCAAACGGCACTAAAATATACGACATTGTCTGCTACGGACTCGAGCTCTTCCCCTTGAGTAAGGACTATAAAACAGTTAACTCAGACGGTATTCTCCACTGCACTTCAACCTCAATGGGTGCAACCTTTGCTCCTCTTGGTACAACCTTAGGTGAGGGATACAAGGCTGTCGGCACATACTGCAAAAACCCTGCTCACAATCATTTATCACCTGACGGTACCGTTGACCCTACAACCGGACTTCTTCCCTGCAGAACATGGTACTTTAAGAATCAGTCCCACATGGATTTACAGTATAACAATGTGGCAATCAATCTTGCCATAGAGCTTATGACAGATGAAAATATGCTTGACGTTTATTCAAATCCTGCATATCCCCAGTATAACGGTGAAAGATACACGAGAACCGTTGACAACAGAATCCGCGACTATAACAAGATTGATAAGAGTACACTCAGTGCTGAAAGCATTGCTGAAATCGAATCGGCTATAGCCCTTTGCAACAAAGTCAAGGCAGAGACAGTTATCGTCGAGAGCGACTGGGAAGATGCTGAAAAGGCTCTTGAAACAGCTTTCATAAATGCAGGTATTATAAAAGTTGAGGAAGAGTCTGTATTCATAAAAGGTCTTGATATTGTCTTTGGCACTGCAAATGATGTCCTCGGCAAGGTTTTTGACAAATAAGAGGCTTGACACTAAAGAGAATATAAACTAAAATTAATGAGTCGGTAGCAATACCGGCTCATTTGTATGTAAGAGGTAGTTTTATGAAATACAATAAAACAGTAAAAGCTGTATTTATAGAAAGGCCCAACCGCTTTGTGGCAAAGGTAAAACTTGACGGTGAGGAGATATACTGTCACGTGAAAAACACAGGCAGATGCAGAGAGCTTCTTGTACCCGGTACGGCAGTGTGGCTTGAGGACAGCGAAAATCCGAAAAGAAAATACAGATATTCCCTTGTAACGGTGCAAAAAGGCGAAAGACTCGTCAATATGGACTCCCAGGCTCCCAATAAAGCCGTATATGAGTGGCTGAAGAACGGCGGACTTTTTGAAAATATCACCCTGCTTAAGCCTGAAAGCAGATACGGCTCGTCACGCTTTGATTTTTACTGCGAATATAATGGCAGAAAGGCTTTCATTGAGGTAAAAGGCGTCACACTCGAAAACGGCAATATTGTATCCTTTCCCGATGCGCCTACAGAAAGAGGCGCAAGGCACGTAAGGGAGCTTATTGAGTGTATGAAAGACGGCTATGAAGCCTATATTATTTTTGTAATTCAGATGAAAGACGTGCTTTATTTCACGCCCAACGAAGACCATGACCCGGACTTTGCTTCGGCACTGAGAAAGGCTCAGAGAGATGGTGTAAATATAATTGCGGTTGATTGCAATATTAGCGAAACAGAAATGGAAATAGCGGACAGGACAGAAGTGAAATTGTAAGAAAAATATCACCAAAAAATGTTGCCAAGACACAGGTTTTATGTTATTATTAACTATATATGAAAAGTATACGAAAGGTCACGGTATGACTAAGAAAACAAAATCAGTTTTACTACTTTTACTCTGCCTTGCTTTAAGCTGTAATTTCCTGCTTATTGCCGGTGCAGAGAATGATGATAAACACACAAAAAGCGGACTCTTATGCATATCCTACAGAGGGGACACTGCCGAATACGAGAGCAATTCAAAAGAGGCAGTTTTATCTGCTTTCCAAAAGGGTGCAGACTTTGTCAGCGTAAACATCAGAAAGTCTTCAGACTCAGAGCTTGTTTTATGCGACGAAAGCGAGAGTGAAGTCAAGGGTACCCCCTTAAAGGAGATTCTCACCCGTCTTGGTGAAAATGATGTTCTTATTCTCGATTTCAGCTATGAATTAAAGGACGAGGTCTATGCTCTTATTGAAAGCGAAAATACTTTTTCCTCGGCTATACTCAGAATAAATGACAGCGCAAAGAATATAATAAACTGGCTCAGTAACAAGCATGAGGAGACACAGGTAATAGGTGTTTATGACAGCTTCGTTGTTTTCACTGCATTAAACCACCTGAAAACACTCAGCGGAAACGGTGTGGATTTCGTTCAGTATCAGAGCAAGAACTATTTTAATGAGATGTTCGGCTCACTCGTATCAAAGGAGCTCTTTTCAGAAAATTCAACAAAGGCTGTGGCAGCTGCATATAATCCGGATTTATGCGGCCAGAGAAGCGACAGCGAGGATGGTTGGAATGACCTTATAAAAAGGGGCTTTAGCGTAATCGAAACAAACAATATAAGTGCCTTTAAGGCTTATACCAAGGCAAATGAGCAGTCACGTCTCGAGCTGTCGGAGCTTTACGCTAAGGCTGAGACAATTGATGCAGAGCAGTATAACACTGTAAGCAAAGAAAATCTTCTCAGCGCCATAAAGACGGCAGAGATGCTTTCGGAAAGAAATTTTGCCTCATCAGACGAGTTGCAGAGTGCTTGCTCGAAGCTGATTCTTTCTATGGAAAATCTCGCGTTTAAAACAGGTGAGGATACTCAGAAAGGTGCGCTGAATATCACAGCGGGTAAGGTTATTGCAGCAGTTTTAGTTGGTTTTGCGATATTAGCTGCACAGATATACACATACAAAATGCAAAAGGGTAAAAAGAGATAAGGAGAAAAGCCTTAGAGCATTTTAAAATAGAAAACTTTATATTCGGAGGTAACATTATGGCAAAAAGCAAGAAAAACTGGATTGAATACGCAAAAACTCCCGAAGAAGTAGGCGTATCGTCCAAAGATATTCAGGCGTTTATTGATGAATGTATCGAAAAAGGTCGTGAGCTTCACTCAATGACCGTAATCCGTCACGGTAAAATTGCCTGCGAAATCTACAGAGACCCCTTTAAGCCCGAACACAGACACATGATGTATTCCGTTTCAAAGAGCTTTACATCAACAGCTATCGGTTTTGCCGTAGATGAGGGATATCTCACAGTTGATACAAGATTTGTTGATATTTTCCCCGAAGCAAGAACGGACAAGGAAGACGAATATCTTGAAGAAATGACCATAGAAGACCTGCTCACAATGAGAAGCGGCAAGAATGTAAGCGTATTCCTTGACAGAACAAAGGATCGCTGGTTCAAGGATATTATGGATTCTCCCTGGATATCAGAGCCCGGTACCGAATTCCTTTACATAAGCGAAAATATGTATCTTCTTTGTTGCTGTATACATAAGCTGGTTGGTATGAGTGTTATTGACTACCTCAGACCCCGTCTCTTCCAGCCTTTGGGTATGGAAGATCCCTTCTGGGAGAAATGTCCCAGCGGTATTGAGGCCGGCGGTTGGGGACTTATGATTACAGGTGAAGACCTTGCCAAGTTCACCTTCTGTTATCAGCAGATGGGTAAATTCGGCGGCAAGCAGGTTATCCCGGAATGGTGGGTAAAGGAAGCTACGGCTTACCATGCAGACAACTCTGCCGCAAGTGAAGGTCTTGACTCCACGGCAGGCTACGGCTACTGCTTCTGGAGAAACGGCGGCGTTGAAAATTCCTACCGTGCAGACGGTATGTTCTGTCAGTTCGGTATTGTATTCCCTGACTATGACGCGTGTATCAGTATGACAGGCGGTGAAATCGACGAGCAGGCAATGCGTGACGTCCTTTGGAACTACATACCAAAGGCATTTATTGAGGCTGATAAGAAGGCTGAAAGCATTGAAATAGTAGCTCCTGCTTTCCCGAAATTGGCTCCGAAGCCCCGTTCACTTGCTCTTGAAAACAGAATTGAAGGTAAGAAGATCAAATTCAGAAAGCCCGTTGTTGTAAATGTCATCGGTTACCCCGTAAGTGTTGTACCCCTGCCTGCACTTTTCATTGCGGCAGATAAGGCAGGTAATATCAGCGATGTAACCTTCAACTTCCGTGAAAACGATATGCAGATGAGCTGGTCTGAGGGCGACGAAATAAACAGCATTGCAATCGGTCTTGACGGCGAATACCGTTGGGACGATATAGTCCTTGGCACAATGCCCTTCACAACCTGCTCCACAGGCTGCTGGAACAGTGAAAACGAGTTGGAAATTCATATACGTTGTGTTGAGGCGGTTGCAGAAAGAATCATTCACTTCAAATTCAACGGCGACAACGTTATTATGAGACCTTCATCAGTACCTCAGGCTACAGTTCTCGGTGAATCCCTTAAGGATACTGTTAAAGACGTTATCAAACAGCCCGTTGTCCAGACTGCTGTCAGCAAAGCTCTGCCCCATATTATGCCCATAGTTGATGCCGTTCAAAGAGGTAAAATCAACATAGACGGACCTTTGAACAGATTCAAGAAAAAATAATTAATTAAGAGGGAGAAAATATTATGTTTAACGTTTTATTTGCTATAGCAGTTGTGGCTGAATTTGCCTTAGTTCCGCTGTTTCTTAAATATTTCTGGCCTGACAGATGCAAACAGTCATTCATCACAAAGATATTCTGTTCTTTACTTTTTGTTCTCGGCGGTGTTTTTGCTATCAAAGCAACAGGTAACAACACCCTTTATGCTGACTATATGCTCTGGGGACTCATATTAGGTATGGCGGGAGATCTGCTTTTACACGCTCTGACACAAAAGATGTGGCCTTTCATTTTGGGCGTAGTAGCATTCCTTGTAGGTCATATTTTCTACATTATGGCTTTGCAAAGAGCAATCTACACAACAGGTCTGAATTCAGCTGTTTTCACCTGGTATGAAATTCTCATTGTAATAGCAATTTTTGTCGTCGCATTGATTTATGCACTCAAGACAAATGTCTTCAAGAGAAAAGGTGCAATGGCTTACGGACTTTTAGCTTACGGCATAGTGCTTGCTGTAATGATTGCCAAGGCTCTGAGATATGTTGGCGGCGAAATCGCTTACGGTACCAACGACAATATGTTTATGGTTACCCTCACAGTAGCAGTCGGTGCAATTCTCTTCTTCCTTTCAGATGTAACTCTGGGCATTATTCTCACAAGCGACAAGCCTTTGAAAAGAGGAATGAGAATATTCAACATTGCCACATATTATTCAGCACAGATACTTCTTGCAGCAAGTATATTCTTTGTATTCTCAAGAGAACTCTATTAAAATAAAATACGTGGGGCTGCGAAAAACTTAGCAGCTCCACACAAACATAAGGAGAATTTTAAACTATGAGACTTCCAACTTATCCTATTGCAACTATCGACCCCCATTTCAGCATCTGGTCAAGACAGGACAAGCTTACTGACGGCGATACCTATCTTTGGTGCGGCATAAAGAAACGCATCGAAGGTAAGATTACCGTTGACGGTGAGACTCTTCGTTTCCTCGGCAGAGGTAAAGAAGCAGCTATCGAGCAGAAAGACAACAAGATAACTCCCTATAGAAGCTCATACATATTCGAAAACAAAAAAATCCGTCTTACTTTCACTACATGGTCACCCTTTATACTCGATGACTTTCATCTGCTCAGCACCCCTTGTGCATATCTTGATACAGAGGTAAAATCTCTTGACGGCGAGGCTCACGATGTAAGTGTTTGCTTTACTGCTTATGAGGAGCTTTGTCAGGGTAAAAAGAAAGGCAATATGACAAAATACAGCGATGCTGTTGAAGGTGTAAGATTCGTGAGAATGGGCCTTACAAAGCAGGAGCCTCTTAACGATTCGGGCGACGAATACGCTGCCGATTGGGGTTATGTGTGCCTCTGGGGCGAAGAGAACGGTATTTGCAAAGAGGGTATAAAGTCCACAGGTACTGCTAAAAAGTGTAAGAAAGCAGTCTTTTCGACAGTGATAGCTTATGACGATGTTTATTCAATAGATTACTTCGGTGATAAGCTCAAGGGTCTCTGGACGGAAAAGTTCGAGTCAATAGACGAAGCAATGAAATACTGCAAGGATAACCGCAAGGAGCTTCTCGATAGTGTAAAGGCTTGGGAAAAGACTATTCTCGACGATTCAAAGGAATTCGGCAAGGATTATCAGACAATTCTCACTGCTGCCGCAAGACAGGTTTTAGCAGCTCATAAGCTTGTAAGAAACAAAGACGGAGAACTTCTTTATATGTCAAAGGAATGTCACTCCAACGGCTGTATCAACACAGTTGACGTGTCTTATCCTGCAATGCCTATGTATCTTCTCTATGCTCCCGAGCTTATCAAGGCAATGCTTACGGGTATATATCATTTTGCAGAGAGCGATCTGTGGAATGTAGAATTTGCACCTCACGATATAGGCAGATATCCTCTTGCCTGCGGTCAGGTTTATGCTCTCAAGCCTCATCTTCATCTGAAGCCTCATAAATACAGCTATAAGACAATCTACAAAGAGAAGTCAACCAATATCTATATGCCGCAGTTCCAGATGCCCGTTGAAGAGTGCGGCAATATGCTGATTCTCACCTACGCCTACTACATAATGTCGGGTAACAAGAAGTTCCTCAAGGATAACTTTGTAACAATGTCCACCTGGGCAAATTATCTTAAGAATAAGGGTGTAGTTCTCGACAATCAGCTTTGCACCGACGACTTTGCAGGTCACAGCAAGAAAAATGTCAACCTTGCAATCAAGGGCATAATGGGTATTGCCTGCTTCGACAGAATCTGCAAGGAGCTTGATATCAAACGCGATTATGACAAGACCGCAAAACAGTACGCTGCCGAGCTTATGAACGTAGCTAAGACAGATAAAGATTATCTTCCCTTTAATATCGGCGGCACGGACACATGGAGCCTTAAGTATAATCTTGTATGGGATATTCTCTTTGACTTTGGTCTTTTCCCGAAAGAGCTTTATAAAGCAGAGACTGAGAAATACCGCGCTGAGCTCAACGCTTACGGTGTACCTCTTGACCACAGACGCACATTCACAAAAACAGACTGGATGCTCTGGGCGGCCTGCCTTGATGATACAAATGAAAACACGAAGCTGTTTTCCAATAAGATAGTGGCATATCTTGAATCAACCAAGGACAGAAACTGTTTCAGTGACTGGATTGAAACCAAGGAGCCGAAACAGAGCGGCTTTGACCACAGAACAGTACAGGCAGGCTTATGGATGCCTGTACTGAAAAAGAAATTGTTAGAAAAATAATAAGATTAGCGGTACTTTTCCTTTCAGGGAAAAGTACCGCTAAATTGCTAATTAAAACTAAAATATGCTTTCAGCTATTCTTACGCCTTCCATAGCGTCTTTTGCATAGTAGTCAGCGCCAATCATATCTGCGTATTCTTTTGTAAGTACTGCACCGCCTACCATCGTTTTAGCTTCGGGGAGCTCTTTTTTCAGAAGTGCCACAGCTTCGGCCATTGCCTCTGTTGTGGTTGTCATAAGAGCGCTCAGTCCCACAAGCTTCACTCCCTTTTCCTTGGCACAGGTGAGAATTGCTTCAGGCTCTACATCCTTGCCAAGGTCTATTACATCGTAGCCGTAGTTTTCAAGGAGTACCTTTACTATGTTTTTGCCTATATCGTGGATATCTCCCTTGACAGTTGCAACGATAATCTTTCCCTTACTTTCACCTGAGGAGTCACCCATTTTCTCTCTGACAGCATCGAAAGCCCTTGATGCGGCTTCGGCAGCCATAAGAAGCTGAGGAAGATACATAGTCTTTTTCTCGAAGCTCTTGCCTACCTCGTCGAGGGCAGGTACTATTTCCGTATTTATCACATCAAGAGGTGCCTTTTCCTTAAGAAGCTCTTTCGCAAAGCTGTAGGCATCATTTTTAACGCCCTTGATAATAGCCTTCTGAAGCCGACTTCCATACTCGACGCTCACCTTTACGGCAGAGTCCACAGTAATGCTTTCTGTCTTTACCGCAGATGCAAAATCTATATAGTTCATACAGCCCTTATCCATACCGCTGAGTGCCATATAGGTGTAATAGCTCTGCATCATAGATACGGAATAGGGATTCATAATAGCACAGTCGAGGCCCATTCCGAAAGCAAGTGACATAAAGATACTGTTAACCTCGTCTCTTCTCGGGAGTCCGAAAGAGATATTCGATACGCCGAGGCTTGTTTTTACACCAAGCTTTTCTTTTATGAGCTTCACACTCTCAAGAGTAACTTTACCGCTGTTATCGTCAGAGGAAACTGTCATAGCAAGGGGGTCGACGATGATTTCTTTTTTATCTATGCCGTATTTTCCGCACTCTCTGACTATCTTTTCGGCTATGGCAAGTCTTCCCTCTGCCGTATCGGGGATACCACTTTCGTCAATAGTGAGAGCAATAACACATCCGCCGTATTTTTTCACAAGGGGCAGAATCGTATCCATACTCTCCTGCTTACCGTTGACGGAATTTATGAGAGGCTTACCGTTGTATACTCTTATAGCTTTTTCCAGTGAAGAAGCCTTTACACTGTCCAGCTGCAAGGGTAAATCGAGAACACTTTGCAGTTCCTTTACGACCGTTGTGAGCATTTTATCCTCGTTAATTTCGGGAAGTCCCACGTTTACATCGAGGATATGCACGCCCTTTTCCTGCTGAGCTATACCCTCACTTAAAATATATCCTATGTTGCCATCACGAAGTGCCTGCTTAAATTTAGGCTTACCCGTGGGGTTTATTCTCTCACCTATAAGCACAGGTGCACTGCCGATTTCCACAGCGTGGGTATATGAGGACACCATAGTGATATTTTTATTTTCAGGGGCGGCATAAGGCAAATCCTTTGTCTTTTCCACTGTCATTCTGATATATTCGGGAGTTGTACCGCAACAGCCGCCGAGAACAGATGCACCCATAAGAGCTATTTCTCTCATAATATCCGAAAATTCATCGGCAGTTACATCGAAAACCGTTTTGCCCATTTCACTTCTGGGCATACCTGCATTTGGCTGAACAAGAACGGGTACTGAGGCATATTTAATATACTCCTCAGCTACACACCGCATCTGTTTCGGGCCGAGAGAGCAGTTCATACCTATTACGTCGGCACCGAGGCCTTCAAGCATTGCTATCATAGCCACCGGGTCTGCACCCGTCATAAGCTTTTGATTTTCGTCAAAGACATTGCTGACAAAAACAGGTAGGGATGTGCTTTCATTGCAGGCTAAAACAGCCGCCTTAGTCTCATAGCTGTCGTTCATTGTTTCGACTATGATAAGGTCAGCACCGTATTTTTCACCGAGGACCGCAGTCTTTCTGAAAGCCTCCACGGCGTCTTCAAATTTCATATCGCCTAAGGGCTCAAGCATCTTGCCCGTAGGACCTATATCAAGAGCGATAAAGCATTTTTCTCTGTCGCCCTCATATTCTGCTATAGCTTTCTTGGCATTGGCAACAGCCGCAGCTATGACTTCCTCGTAATTATCAAATTTAAGGCAGTTTGCACCGAATGTGTTTGTGGTGATGATGTTACTGCCTGCTCTCAGGTAGCTCAGGTGTATATCTTTCACTTCGTCAGCGTGGGTGATATTCCATAATTCGGGCAACTCGCCTGCCGTGAGTCCCTTGGACTGCAACAGAGTACCCATACCGCCGTCAAAATACAAGCGCTGTTTGCCTAATAAATCTCTGATGTTCATTTCATTCACCTCTTATTCCCACAAACGCAGTAACACTTTTTATAGGTGTCATCATAAGGGAATCGTTAAGAGTTATTCCGAGTTTCCTTTCCGCATCTAAAAAGGCAAGTATGTCCTTTTGATATCCGAGACTCACTCCGCCGTAGCCGGGAGAAAAACGTGGCTTTGATGCTCTACCTCCAACACACTTTTCGTTCACCTCATCGCACCAGACTTCTATAGCCGAAGATGCGATACAGTCACATACCATAGCCTCGGCAGGAGAAATCTTTGAGTATTTCATAATGAGTCTGTCTGTACCCGAGCCGGCAGTAGCCGCAAAAATCACGGCACTTTTACAGCCACTGAGATTTTTGCAGAGGTTTTCGTTTTCTATTCTGCAAAAGCCGAAATCAACAACGCCGTCTGCAACTGAAATGGGAGTCTCTTTATATACAGCCTTATAAGCAGCCGCTTTTCTGAATTCCGAAAGGCAATCTGAGTATATATTCTCCAGCTCTTCGCTATGATTGTCACCCTTGTAGCCCATATAGCGGAATGCTTCTCTTTTGTTCGGCTCAATTTCATCTCCGTTTTTAGAAAGAAAAGTCAAAGCATTACAATTCATAATTCATAATTCCTGATTCACAATTATTTTATTATAGCTGAAACGTTATCCTGAATAGCCTTTGCAACATCGGGCTTATTCATAGAATAAACGTGCACCGCATTTATACCGTTGGCGTAAAGGTCGATTATCTGCTGAGTCGCATAGGCAATGCCTGCCTGCTTCATCTGTTCGGGGTTGTCGCCGTATTTATCAACTATTCTGCAGAATCTCTGAGGCAATGCCGCACCTGAAATACGGCAGATCCTTTTGATTGACTTAGGATTGGTAACGGGCATAATACCTGCAACAACAGGCACATTGATGCCCGCTTCTCTTATACGGTACATAAAGTTATAGAGGATATCGTTATCGAAAAACATCTGGGTCACAAGGAACTCTGCGCCTGCATCAACCTTTTCCTTGAGATAGCGTATATCGTCAAATGAGGTTGCACTTTCGGGGTGACTTTCGGGATAGCATGCACCGCCAATGCAAAAGCCCCCGTATTCCTTGATTTCTCTTGTGAGCTCACTTGCATAGTGATAATCAAGATGTTCTCTCGACATTCCCTCGGGAATGTCACCTCTGAGAGCAAGGATATTCTTTATACCTTTGCCCTTGAGAGTATCAAGCTGATTACGGATCTCATCCTTTGTTGAGGACACACAGCTCAGATGTGCAAGAGTGGGCACAGAGAAGTTTTTCTCAAGGTTTTCTGCAATGTTGGCAGTAAATTCGCTGGTACCTCCGCCTGCACCGTAGGTAACAGACATATAAGAGGGCTTCAGCAGAGCGATCTTCTGAGTCACCTCTTTAACACTTTCAAAGTTGTCGCTTGTTTTAGGCGGAAAAACCTCAAAGGAAAGTGAAGGCTTTTCCGCTGTTATGATGTCAATAATTTTCATTCAATCATCTTCTTTTTTTAGTACTCGCCCTCGCCGGGCAGGCGTTCTTTTTGATGTCGTGGGAAACTCCCTCTGTCACTTCGTGATATCTCCCTCAAAGAGGGAGACGAGGAACCAAAAGTGCGAAGTTATAATTAGTTCTTCAGTGAGTGCATAGGAGCCGGTATTCTGCCGCCTCTTAAAATAAAGTCAGCACTTGAAAACTCGTGCACCGGCATAACGGGAGCCGAGCCTAAAAGGCCACCGAATTCCACAATCTCGCCTAATTTTTTACCCATAGCAGGGATAATTCTCACAGCAGTTGTCTTTGTGTTTACAACACCGATGGCTGCTTCGTCGGCAATGATAGCCGAAAGAGTCTCAGCTGATGTGTCACCGGGTACGGCAATCATATCAAGACCTACTGAGCAGACACAGGTCATAGCCTCAAGCTTATCTAGGGTCAGAGCATTCTTAAGCGCTGCCTCAATCATACCCTCGTCTTCGCTGACGGGAATAAATGCACCTGAAAGGCCACCTACGTGGTTACTTGCCATAACGCCGCCTTTTTTTACTGCATCGTTGAGAAGTGCAAGTGCAGCAGTTGTGCCGTGAGTACCACAGACCTCAAGCCCCATTTCTTCGATTATTCTCGCTACACTGTCTCCCTTTTCGGGTGTGGGAGCAAGTGAAAGGTCAACAATGCCGAAGGGTACACCGAGTCTCTTTGAAGCTTCGGATGCTACAAGCTGACCCATGCGGGTAATTTTGAAGGCTGTCTTTTTGATGGTCTCGGCAACAACGTCAAAGGGTTCACCCTTGCATTTCTGAAGTGCGTGATAAACAACACCCGGGCCGCTTACACCTACATTGATTACACATTCCGCCTCACCTACGCCGTGAAAAGCACCTGCCATAAAGGGGTTATCTTCAACAGCATTAGCAAATACAACTAACTTTGCACAGCCGAAGCCGCCCTTATCGGCAGTCATATTGGCTGTTTTCTTGATAATCTTACCCATAAGAGCAACGGCATCCATATTGATACCCGCCTTGGTGCTTGCAACCGATACACTTGAGCAGACTCTTTCGGTAGAAGCAAGAGCCGAGGGTATGGAATTAATGAGATTGATGTCACCGTTGGTCATACCCTTATGCACAAGTGCTGAGAAACCGCCAATGAAGTTTACGCCTACCTTGTGTGCAGCTCTGTCCATAGCCTTTGCAATAGGTGTGTAATCTGTCTCCTTGCAGGAAGCTGCAACTATAGATATAGGTGTAACGGAGATACGCTTATTTACAATAGGAATACCGAATTCACGCTCGATGTCCTCGCCTGTTTTAACAAGATTTTCTGCAAGGCGCGTGATTTTGTCGTATATCTTTTTTGCTGTAACCTCAACACTGTCACTGCAGCAATCAAGAAGTGAGATACCCATAGTGATTGTTCTTACGTCAAGATGCTGATGGTCAATCATATTGATGGTTGACATTATTTCTTTCTGATTATGCATTTCTGAAGGCCTCCCTTATACTCTGTGCATAAGATCGAAAATATCTTCTCTTTGCATTCTTATGTTAAGACCCATTTCTTCGCCCTTAGCTTTCAGATCATCGCTGAGAGTGGCGAAGTCCTTGGTTGAGTCTGTAAGATCGATAAGCATAGTCATAGTGAAAAATCCCTGCATTACTGTCTGGCTGATGTCGAGTATGTTTACCTTGCTGTTTGCAAGAAGCGTGCAGACCTCTGCGATAATGCCTGACTTGTCTTTACCTATTACTGTTACAATAGCTTTCATTTTTAATCATCCTTTAACTGATTATAATACTTCATTATATATTTTAAACCATCTGCAAAAAAAGTCAAGAGAAACGTATAAATACCTTTATATTTTTGGTGGGCGGAGACGGAAAGTACGGGGGCTCCATTACCGAATGGAATTCGGTTCGGCGACGCGTCGCCGAAAATCGCCTTCGACGATTTTATGGAGCCCCCTTGCTGTTTCCGGCAGCATCTGCATAAAAAAATAAAAAGAGAGCTGCACATAACATACAACTCTCTACAAACATCATAACTTTTTATCTTTATCTATTGCTGCCTGAACCGCATTAATAACTGCCGCCTCAAAGCCATCCTTCTGAAGAGATGCAACGCCCTCTATAGTCGTACCGCCGGGCGAACATACCTGATCGACAAGTGTCCATGGATGTTCGTCACTTTCGAGTATCATTTTTGCACTGCCAAGGACTGCACCTGCGGCAACCTCTAAAGCCTGAGCCTTGGGCATACCGTTTTTTACTGCCGCTCTTGCAAGGGAGTCGATAAACATATAAGCAAACGCAGGACTGCAACCACCGATTGCACTGTAGACGGAGAAGAGCTTTTCGTCTATATTTACAGCAATACCAAAGCTTTCACAAAAGCTCTTTACAAAAGCGAACTCATCTTCACTTACATTGCCGTTTCCGCAGTAGGCAGACACCGCGCCTCCCACTTTTGCATTGATATTAGGCATAATTCTTACAATCTTAGCCTCATAAGACAGACATCCTGAAATAAAACCCACCGTCTTACCTGCCGCTATTGATATAATAAGGGGGTTGTTGTTTTTCAGACCGCTGTCAATCTTTTTAAGAAGCGACGGAAAAACATTAGGCTTTACGCTGAGAACCACCCTATCACATTTTACTGCGATCTCATTTTCGCTTGAAAGCACCTTTACGCCATATTCTTCTGACAGCCCTGCGGTCTTTTCAGTGTCGATATCATATACCGCGATATCCTCACCCTTAAGCATACCCGAAGACAAAAGACCTTTGATTATGGCAGATGCCATATTACCCGTACCGATAAAACCAAGCATGGATTATTCCTCCTCAGCTTCGGGAATATCTGATGTACAGTTGGGGCATTTTACAGCTTCAATGCTGATTTCGCTCTTACAGTAGGGGCACTTCTTTGTTGTGGGTGCTGCAGGAGCTTCTTCCTTTTTCTTGCCGATGTCAGAAATCTTGTTGATTGTCTTAACAAGAAGGAAGATAACAAAAGCCATAATAAGGAAATTGATAATAGCTGTTATGAATCCGCCGTAGTTAAGTGTTGCATAGCCTGCTTCTTTTGCAGCCTCTACTGTTGCAAAAGATACCTCATCACTTGTGAGCACAATAAACTTGTCTGCAAGATTAACACCCTTTGTTGCAAGTGAAAGCACAGGAGACACGATATCGTTAACAAGTGAGTTGACAATAGCCTGAAAAGCACCGCCTATGATAACACCGACAGCAAGGTCAATAACATTGCCTCTCATAATAAATTTTTTGAATTCGCCGAAAAATCCTTTCATTTGTAATTCCTCCAAAAATATATTTCGCTTTATTGTATCACATCTTTTATACACCTGTCAAATCAAAATCAGGTATAAATTCCGTATTTGCCGAAGAAGGCTCCTGAGTGAAGATATTTTTAAAGCCTGCACCTATGGCAAAATCCAGGACTTTGTCATATTCTCTCCGAGTGATTCTACGCTGAAGCTCGGGATAGTTTTCAATTTTTCCGTAGGGTGTATACTGAGCCATGAGACTTATTGCAGTATCTGTGCCTAAGTTTTCAGCTATCCACCTGAGCAACTCTATACTCTGATTAGTGTTTTTGGGCAGGATAAGATGCCTTACTATCATACCCTTTTGCATTATGCCGTCACTATCATATATGTTTTCGGGACATTGGCGTTTTATCTCTATAAGTGCCTTTGAGGCATAATCAAAATAGTCCTCTGCGGCGGAGTATCTGAAACTTTTTTCGCTATTTTTATACTTAAGGTCGGGAAGGTATATATTAATGAGTCCTTCAAGACTTTTCAGTGTCTCCGCTTTCTCATAGCCCGAGGAGTTGTAAACAATGGGCACCTTGCTTTTATATTCTGAGAGTGTGATTTTTAATGCTGTGGCATAATGAGTCGGATTTACAAGGTTAATATTATGGGCACCCTGGCTTATAAGCTCATCGAAAATTTCCATAAGCCTTTCATTACTTATGGCTTTGCCAACGACCCCATGACTTATTTCATAATTCTGACAACAAACACATCCGAGATTGCAACCCGAAAAAAACACCGCCCCGCTGCCGTTTTTCCCGCTTATGGGTGGCTCTTCCCAGAAGTGAAGCCCGGCTCTTGCGAGAGTGAATTCCCACGGCATCGAGCAGTAGCCTTTTTCTGTTTCTCTGTCGACACCGCACTGTCTCGGACAAATATCACATTTCATTTATATCACCGTGAATATTTTAGCACAAGAAGGAGGTTTCTGCAAGGGGGGGCTCAGGAGCCGATTACATCGGCTGCCCGGCACCGCGGTGCCGGGTCCACAAACCGTCTGCGGCGGTTTGTGCCTGAGCCCCCTCTTCCCCCTTTACCGCAAACTTCATATAAAACACCGCGGGACAGCTGTTGCTGTCCCGCAAAAAGCTTAATTCTATCTGACAGTTACCATACAAACAGCCGTAAATCCGCCATCTGAAGTAGTAGCCGTAATCTGGCAAACACCGGAACCGACAGCAGTTACCTTACCGCTTGAAGAAACTGTTGCTACGCTCTTGTCTGAGGTAGTCCATTTAATAGTTTTATTCGTTGCATTTGAAGGCGAGAAAGTTGCCTTGATAGTGAATGCTACACCTTTATCTGCAATTACACTTGTCTTGTCAAACTTGATATCCGTAACGGGAATGTTCTTGACAGTTATCTTGCAGGTAGCAGTCTTACCGTTTGAAGCCTTACAGGTAATCGTTGCCGTACCGTTTTTAATAGCCGTTACCTTGCCGTCGGCACTGACCTTTGCAACCTTGGTGTTGCTGGAAGTCCATTTAAGAGTCTGATTTGTAGCATTGCTCGGCGTTATGGTGGCCTTAAGAGTAACTGTACCGCCCTTGCTGAGAGTAGCCGAAGTCTTGTTAAGCTTAATTTTTGTAATAGTAATGGGATTTACCTTTACCGTAATTTTAGCCTTGAGCTTACCGGTATTAGTTGTAGCCGTTATAACAGCACTTTCACCTGCCTTGAGCCCTTTTATCTTACCTGCCGAAGTGACCTTGACGGCCTTTGGATTGCTGGAAGACCATGTGAGTGACTTATCCGTAGTATTTGAAGGCTTGATTGAGGGCTTAAGGGTACGAACTTCATTATACTCTATTGTAATGGACTTTGACGAGAAGCTTATGGATGTTGGCTTTACTTCTTTAACCGTTACTTTGCATTTTGCCGTAGTACCGTTATCACTTGTCTTACAGTAAATATAAGCTGTACCCGGAGCAACTGCCGTAACCTCACCGTAGGAATCGACTTTCACAACCTTTTTGTTGCTTGATGACCACTTTACTGTTTTTGTTGTGGTATTCTCAGGCAGAACCGTGGCATCAAGAATAAAGGATTTTCCGTCATCAAGTGTGAGCTTTGTCTTATTGAGCTTAACCTTTTCGCTGTAGGTTATCTTGAGGACTGTCACCTTACATTTTGCAGTGTGCTTACCGTTGGCTGTTGTTGCCGAGATATATACTGTACCCGGTTTTTTGCCCGTTACCTTGCCGTTTTTGTCTACGGTAGCTATAGACGTATCGCTTGATTTCCAAGTAACATCTTTATTAGTTGCATTTTCAGGGATAACGGTTGCCTTGAGGCTCTTTGATTTTGTTTCGTACACCCTGAAAGAGGATTTATCGAGTTCAACACCTTCAGCGATAACTTTAACGGTAATAGCGCAGGTACCCGTAACCATAGGATTATCATCCGACGTGCATCTGATTACTGCCTTACCTGCCGAAACTGCCTTGACATTTCCTAATGGGTCAACGGTCGCAACATCGGGGTTTGTGCTTGTCCACGTTACGTCTTTGAATGTAGCACTTGTAGGTGAAACAAAATAGGCAAGTGTTGTCTCTGAAGCGCCGTTTGTATAAAGAGTTTTCTTAGTAACCGGGTCTCCGTCAATGCTCAAGGTAATTGACTGTACCGATGTTTTTCTGATTACATTTACAATACAGGTAGCTGTAAGACCGCCTACGTTTGTTTTTGCGGTAATTGTAGCTGAGCCTGCACCCACACCTGTCACCTTGCCGTTCTGGTCTACAGTAGCTACTTTTATATTGCTTGATGTCCACTTGACACTCTTATCGTTGGCCGTTTCGGGATATACCATTGCTTCAAGCGTAACACTCTTTGTAGTATAAATGTCACGCTCTGTATAGTCAAGCATTATTCTATCGGGCTTGGTTGTAACAGAAACTTTGCAGGAAGCCTTGAAGCCGCCTATTTCCGTCTTGCAGGTGATGACCGTGCTTCCGTTTGCATATCCCGTAACAACACCGTTTTCATCAACAGTAGCAACATCGGGGTTTGAGCTTTCCCAGAGAAGATTTTTATTGTCTGCTGTTTCCGGAATTACATTTGCAACAAGCTGTATTTCCTCACCGAGGAAAATATCAGCCTTTGTTTTCTCCATTCTCACGCCGCCGGGCTTTTTACCGACACCGATAAGAGATTGCGGGAAGCTGTTAGCCCAGAGTCTCTGGCAAGCCTCTGAGGGGTTCATTCCGTCAACACTGTATTCGGGAAGCAGTGCATCACTGTCAAGAGGATTAGCCGAGATTTCTGTAAAATCAATAAAACCATCGTGTTCGTCTGTATTTGCTAACCACTCATTTACATCCTTGGCTATCTGCCAATCTTTCTGAAATTCATCTTCGGTTCTTGTGTACTGCGCACCGTTGCTGAAATAGTCCCTTGTGTTACCTTTCCATTGAGTAATGCCCATAACAACAACTTTCACGCCTTCGTTATGGCATTTTTTGAACAATCTGCTATAAGCGTCAATAATTTCCTGCGCTGTTGGCTGTTGCAGATCGGGGGTTGCCGACAGAACATCATTAGAAACAGGATACATTATATCGTTAGCGCTTGCTTTTACAACAACATATTCAACTCCGGACTGATTCAGCACATCTCTGTCCAGACGCGACATCATAGATTCACCGTTTATATGGGAGCCCAATCCAAGATTGTCAATCAAAAGGGCGTTACCTATCATACCTTTTCCTACCACCCCCACATTTTTAATGTCATTTTGACGGTAGATGGTCTGTGCGAGATACTCCGGAAAATCATTTGCCACAGTAGAGTCACCTATAACAACCACACTGTAACCTGAGCCGTCTGAAAGCACTTCAAGAGTTTCGATGGCAGGGACAAACTTGATAGAGCCATACGCCAGCTTAAGATTAAGAGTACTGCTGCCTGTGAAACCTTCCAGAAGCTTTGACATCATATCCAGCATGTCTTCTTCATCATAAAAAATATCATAGAGTGTGTCAAAGTCTGCCACCTTTGTTGCCTGACCTGTTTTGAGATATGTAGTTGCACCTGACAGACCCATGGTGTTCACATCCTGATACTCACCTATGAACAAACTGATGGCAATAGGTTCACCGGCGGTTACAGGAAAAGAAACAGGGTCTGAATATACTGTCTTGCCGGGCATAACGGTAATTTCCGACTGTCCGTCAACAAGTATATGATTAATTCTGCCTGTATCAATTTTTGAGTTGCCGAGGCTTTTTGCAACAGTCACTTCTTTGAGCTTCAAGGGCACATCGCCGTAACTGTTGGAAAATTTCACCCTGAACTTATCACCGCTTGCAGTGGGAGTCAGTACGACTCTGACAGTAACCTCGCCTACCAAAGAACCTACAGTGCTCATACCGGTAATATTCATCTCTGTCGGCGCAGCACCCCATGCTGCTATCCATTTCTGATTTTCTTCATTTGCCGCAGTAGCCGTCACCGACGTAAAGGCTACCGTTACAGCGCAGATAAAAGCCGCGAGGAAACAGGCAAGAGTTTTCAAGTGTTTAATCATCATATTCTATTCCTTTCATAAAGTTTTATTCAACCATAAACTCATTCTGTAATACATCTTAAAGAAACCTGTTAAGCTGAAAAACTTTTATAAAACAATTATTATTTTTTGTTGTTTCCGGGATACTGCTTTTTAGCTGTCGGTTTTGCACCGGTAGACTTTTTTACCTGTGCTTTTTTCTGAGGAGCTTTCTTCACAGGAGCCTTTCGGGGCTGATTTTTCTTCCCTTGAGCTGCACCGGCTATCTTTTTGTCCCAACCGTAAAACTTAGACATAATGAGTCCGAGATATCCTGCCGCCGCAAAGAAAAGAAGTATAGTCAGCACCATAAAGCCGGTTGAGCCTACAAGATCGGAAAGCTTTGACATGATAAAACCTGTAAAGCTTCTTTCAACAGTCTGTGCTGCAACAAGATTTACTGTCTGAAGCTCAATACCTGCATAATAAACCTTAACCTGACCGAGAACCTCACCTGCCTCAACAGGTGCCGTGATATCCTTCTTAACGGAATTTTCAACTATCTCAAACATAACCGATGCCGGTGTAACATTTGAGGGTACGAGAGCCGAAGTTTCTTTTTCGGGTACGAGTCTTACTTTATCCGTATCCTTACCTGCCTTTATGCTGACAACTGCAACGCTCTGGTCAGGTGAAGCAATAACTCTGTAACGGATATTTTCATACACCCAATTGAGCATTCTCTTTATATCCGTAAAGCAGCTGTTTTCCTTTACGCCGTCACTGTCAACATCCTTAAGCTTCCCGCCAAGAGTAACAGCAATATATGAATAACCGTCCATATTTGTAACTACGGCTGCACACTCGCCTGCTTTTTCTGTTGCGGTGTATTTGCCGCCGGTAACCGACTGATGATAATAGTCTGCTATAGAAGCAGTCTTCATCTTGTTACCTGACTTGAATGTTCTTTCTTCATTCTGAGATGTAGCCTTGAGGGTTACACTTTCAGCGGAAACAGCCTCAGAGAAAACAGGATAACCAACTGCGTACTGCATAAACTTAGCAACATCTCTTGCAGTGGTGTATTGTCCGTCTTCGTCAAAGCCGTGGATATTCTTAATCTGAGTGGAGGTACAGCCTATCTTATTGGCAAGACTTTGCATTTCTGCTACAAAACCCTCGACTGAGCCTGATACACTGTGAGCGATAATACTTACAGCATCATTTGCACTGTAAACTACAAGACAGTTGATAAGCTCTTTCTTGCTTACCTTTTCGCCCTCTTTATACGAAGCTGTCCTTACACCGTAATCATATTTAACAAGTGAAAGATTTTCCTTTGTTACAGTAACCGTTTCGTCAAGATTGCCCCATTTTTCAATAGCAGTAACCGCTGCAAAAAGCTTTACAAAGGCTGCCGCCGGCATTTTTTTATCGGCATTTTTCTCGAAGAAAACCGTATCATCGTCAAGGCTTTGAAGATAATATGCTGAGGACAGAAGCTTGTCCGTTACCTCCTCGCCTGCAAAAATTGCCCCTGCACTGAGTGCACCTGTAAGCATAGTAAGCACTAAACCTAAAACAAGTAAAAATGAAACTGTTTTTCTCATTATAGCCACCTCATGTGTAATTTTTTTGAAATTTTCCCTATATGTTTGCAATAAGTAAAAAGATATGATAGAATAATAGGGCATATTAAGGTTATGTTATTCCTTATTATACCAATTCACCTGTGAAAAGTACAGACCTATAAAATAACTTTTTGTTAAATATCTAAAGAAACGGTTGTGAAAATATGATATACGTTACCGGCGACACTCACGGCATTGCTTCAAGATTCAGCGACCCTCGCCTTAAAGCCTTAAAGCAGGGAGATACCCTTATAGTATGCGGTGATTTCGGCTTCTTATGGAACGGTTCAAAGGAAGAAATCAACGTGCTGAAAAAGCTCAGCAAGAAAAAATATAATATCTGTTTCGTTGACGGTACTCACGAGAATTTCGATATGCTGAATTCCATCAAAATCAAAAAGTGGAACGGCGGCAAGGTACACCATATTGCCTCCAATATTTTCCATCTTATGAGAGGTCAGATATTCGAGATAGAGGGCACCAAAATCTTCACTATGGGTGGCGGCGAAAGCCCCGATATTGATATACGCTTCGAAATGGACACCTGGTCAGACTTAGAAATCCCCACCAGAGAAGAGCTTGTTGAAGGCGTTGAAAATCTTCAGAAATACGGCGGCAAAGTAGACCTTATCATCACCCATGAGCCCCCTGCAAAAATCAAGGACTTCCTCATGCTTCACTCCGGTGCAGATGCAAGCATCACGGCTATCAACACCTACCTCGAGGACGTAAGCAGAATCTGCAAATTCAAGCACTGGTACTTCGGCTCACTTCACATGGACAAGTTCATTTCCACAAGTCATATCTGCGTTTTTAATAATATTATCAACGCCAAGACCGGTGAAGTAGTAACAAGATAAATGCAGAGTGCAGAATTGCGGGATAGCTTTATATTAAAACCACCTCTGCCCCGCTACTTGCAGTTTTATCAATAAAAAAGCCGTCACCCTCCTGTGGCGGTTTGATTTTTCCGCGGATGTAAACTCTTGTTGCGTGATTGTAAAGCTGCCGCGGTGGAGTTTCAGGCTACATAATGCTACAATAAATCCGTAACAGTAAAGGAGGTTTTATTATGAAACTGTCAGAAAAAATCGTAAACTTAAGAAAAGCCCGTAATATATCTCAGGAAGA
>JAZSMR010000105.1:0-34794 GCA_045535965.1 Acutalibacteraceae bacterium | reverse complement strand
GTTGTTTTATGTCATCCGAAAAGGGTGGCATTTTTGCTTTTAGTGTGATATAATCAGTTTGGAAGATGAGAATTTGACGAGGTAAGTATTATGTGGAACAAATTATATAAGGCAGCAGCTAAAGTGCAAAATGGTCGAGCAATTTCCCCGTTTATAGATGCGGGTGGTGTCGCAGCGGCTATTCTCACAAAACAAGGAAATATTTATGTTGGTGTTTGTATTGACACTGCGTCATCACTCGGTATGTGTGCAGAAAGAAATGCTATTGCCAATATGATTACAAATGGTGAAAGTCAGATTGATAAAGTTGTAGCAGTAATGTCTGACGGTCGGGTTGGTTCTCCTTGCGGTGCTTGCCGTGAATATATGATGCAGTTAGACAAGAATAGCGGAGACATTGAAATCCTTCTTGACCTTGAAACTCAAAAAACAGTAAAATTGAAAGAGTTAATCCCTGATTGGTGGGGATATAAAAAATTTGAAAAATAACTCGATAAATTCCAATTTTGTGAGGTGTTAAAATGAAATTTTCCGAATTTGCAGAGCGAATATATGATTCTCACAGACCCAACAGATACGCTTTGAAGCCGTATCTTATAAATGACGGCAAAAGCCATCCTTTTGCAGTTATCTGTCCGGGCGGCGGTTACAGTACAGTTTGTTCCTTTGTGGAGGGAAAGCCCTTTGCCGAAGCCTTGAACGAACTTGGTTATCATGCTTTTGTTGTTTACTATCGCACAAAAGACAAAGCACGGTATCCTCATCCGCATCAAGACCTGAAACGCGCCATTGAAGAGGTTTTTACTCACGCCGAAGAGTGGAACCTTGATACTGACAGCTGGTCAATCTGGGGAAGCTCCGCAGGCGGACATCTTGCGGCAAGCTATTGCACTGAAAAGTGGGGAACTCCCAAGCCGTCTGCCTTGGTGCTTGTCTATCCCGTAATAACAATGGGAGAATATACCCATAAAGGCTCAAGGAATAATCTTCTCGGTAAAAAAGCAAGCTCGGATATAATAGAAAAGCTATCAGTGGAAAAGCAGGTTAATTCCGACTATCCTCCGTCATTTATGTGGTACGGTACCGCCGATGACACGGTAGCTCCTCTGAACACTAAAATGCTTGCCGAGGCTCTTGAGAGAGCCTCTGTACCGCACAAGGTTGAGGAATACGAGGGAATAGGACACGGTGCAGGCCTTGCGAAAGGTACTGTTGCCGAAGATTGGTTTAAGCACGCAGTGCAGTTCTGGAATAGTCAGAGTGAATAAGAATTTGTAGAGGATTGATAAGCCTCCCGCACGGAAGTATGACATTAATCAGTAGTATATATTCAACCCTTTGTGCAATGGGAGAAGAGTTCTGCCGTAAGTCACCGATTGTTTACATATATTTCATCAAAGCTGTTTGCTTTCTATTGCCATTTTTTGTATAATTAAACCATAGAAAATGCGGAAAGATTTTCTGAACAAATATATGAGGGGATGTTGAATATGAAAATTACCTGGTACGGCACAGCGACAATAGGAATTGACGACGGAAAAACCAAGCTGCTTTTTGATCCGTTTGTACGAATGAATAAGCGCATAGAAACTACACCTGTTGAAGGCTTTGTCGGTTTCGACGCAGTTTTTGTAACACATGGACATTTTGATCACATATATAGTATTCCTGAACTTGTAGAAAAGGACAAAACCGTTCCGGTATACTGTACTGAGACTCCAAAGAAAACTCTTATGGGAAAGGGCGTACCCGAGGAGCGTATCAAAACAATACAACCGGATGACGTGATTCAGATCGGCGATTATACTATCCGTCCGCGACGGTTCAGACATATCGTCTTTGACCCGATATATATTCTCACTGTTGTACCTCAGAGTATCCTGATGTTTCCGCAACTTCTCTGGCAGGCATATATGAATCATAAGATGCCTGAGGGCGGAGAGATTGTTGCCTATGAGATTGAAGCTCACGGTAAAAAGATTTTCCTGACAGGCTCATTCCGTGAGTACCCGGGGGAGACTTACCCCGAGGACATTGATCTTTTGATTCTCGCTAACGGGGGAAGTGTTTTTGTACCCGAAAAAACTAAAGATTTTATAGATAAATATCAACCGAAAAAAATCTTTGTTGACCATTTTGACAATGCCTTCCCGCCTGTTACACGTGAGGTCAGTGTTGAAAGACTGAAAAATATGGTAAAGAAGAACCACCCGGATATGGAGTTCATCATCCCGGAAATCTGCAAGGCTGTTGAACTATAGTACTAAAACTATACCGACTCCTGATTGTGAAACGCTATTGTTCGCTCAGGGGTCGATTTTATACTTATGCTATATGCAGGGGAACTCAGTACAATTAAATATGAAGACTTTTGTATAGTCTGTATATATTCTTTTTTATAAAAGTGTGGTATAATATACCGGTAAGTTTATCTTTGGCTTACAGTTTAAAACCAAAAAAGGAGAATAATTCATGAGTATTTCATCAATTATAACAGCAGTCATTCTTGCGTTTTTCACTTTTGCGGCATCGGTTATTTCGCCGTCCTTTGTGGCGCCTGTTCCCGAAATGAAGCAGGATGATTTTGTTCCCGTTATGCGCTTCGTGGCTACCAGTGATACTCACATAGAAGAGCTCGGTGATACGGGATGCCAAAGACTTTCCGCTATGCTGAAAACCGCTTATGCTATAAGTGATGCTGATGCGGATTATAAAAATTTAGATGCAGTAGTGTTTTCCGGTGACCTTACAGACAACGGCAAATTGAAATCCTTTTATGCTTTTGCTGCTATGACCGATAATGAAATCCGTGAGGGTACTGAGCGCCTTGCGGTAGTAGCTAAAGCTCACGACAGTTATGCTTTCTCAAATAACAGTCTGAAGGTTTTTACGGGAATAACCGGTCAGGAAACTGATTTCCACAGAGTAATCGGAGGTTTTCATTTCATTGGTATTTCACGCTCAAAAACTCTTAAGCATTATACCAAAGCTCAGATAAAGTGGCTTGATGAAAATATCGCCGCTGCCGTCAATGCTGACCCGGAAAAGCCTGTTTTCGTCTTCCAGCACGAGCACGTGAGAGATACAGTTTACGGAAGCAGTAAAACTGACGGTTGGGGACTCGATGTTTTCTCAGATGTACTTAAAAAGTATACTCAGGTAGTACATATTTCGGGACATTCCCATTTCCCTGCAAACGATCCGAGAGCTGTATGGCAGGGTGAATTCACAGCCATAAATGACGGCGGACTTGCTTATTTCGAGCTTGCCGTAGACGGCAGAAACGGACAGTTCCCCGAGGGTAAGGATAGAATGACTCAGGCGCTTATTGTTGAGGTCGATGCTGATAACAGAGTTCTTGTTAAGGTTCTCGATGTAGATGCAGGCAAGATCATGAGAGAGTTCCTCATTGACAATATCACCGAAGAAAACAAGACAAAATACTCCTTTGATGCGAGAAAGGCAACAGCCTCTGCTCCTGTCTTTTCTGAAGATGCAGCTCTCAGTTACGAGAAGAAGGGTGCAAAGCATTACATAACTGTACCTCAGGCAACGGTCAGCGAAGATAACGAGGTCTTTGTTTACAGAATTTACGTTCTCAACAAAAACGGCAGAACCGTCTATAAAGATTGGGCTTTTTCAGATTATTTCTTCTCTGATAAGTCCGAAAGCATAGCCTTTGACGGCTTTATGGCGCTGGGTAAAAACCTGACTGTAAAGGTATATGCCGAAGATGTCTGGGGTAACAGAAGTGAGCCGCTGGAGATAAAGCTTTAATAAGTATGGCAAATAAGAGTTTGTAAGGATAAAAGTAATGATTGTGTTAATTACAGGTGCATCACATACAGGAAAGACGGCACTTGCTCAAAAACTGCTTGAACAGTATAAATATCCGTATCTGTCAACAGACCACTTGAAAATGGGATTAATTCGTAGCGGCAATACAGAACTTACCCCTATGAGTGATGATGCAGACCTTACAGCATATTTGTGGCCGATTGTTCGTGAAATGATTAAAACCGCCATTGAGAATAAGCAAAATCTTATTGTCGAGGGTTGCTATATACCTTTTGATTGGTATGAAGATTTTGAAAGAGTATATCTCGAAAATATTAAATACTACTGTCTTATAATGAGCGAGAATTATATAAGAAATCACTTTTCTGATATAAAGAATTATTCGAATGTTATCGAAAATCGTTTAGATGATGAACTGTGCACTATGGAAAGCGTGTTAGCTGATAATGCACAGGTATCAGAGCTTGCGAAAAAACATAAAGTTAATTATTTGCTTATTGATGACAGATATGAAATTGATATTGCTTTATAGTGACAACTTACAATCTGTCATATCGTAACCCAAGGAGCAAGAGTATGGACAACATAACCGAGATAATCAAAAACACAACCGAAGAAAATCAGGCTGAAACCGACTGGACAAAAGCATGGAGTACGAAATATCCCATTCTCAAAAGATATCAGGCAGAGGTTGATACAGACAAGTACGCAAGAGAAATCAGAAAAATGTTTACCTCTTTACAGAAAGACTACAGTTACAGTGAGCTCGATGCTATGCTTGTGCTCAAGGACATTCTGGCTCACGAATATATGGATAACAGAAAATAGTGTTTTGCCCTTGGCTTTTTGGTCAGGGGCACTTTTATACCTATATAAGCCTTAAAACAATAGAAAATTGACGGAAATGTGCTGAAACACTTTATTTTAGCTGCAATATATGATATAATTTTTTTAATATTTATTCAGGAGATGTGAAAAAATGAGTGAAAATCGTTCAATGCAGTATGCTGAAATTCTTTCAAAGCTTATTCAGGTTGAAACTATTTCATCAAGAGAGAATAAGGATATTACAAAATTCTTAGGCTTCCACAAGGTGCTCCGTGAAACCTACCCTGAATTTTTCAAAACGGTAGAGTGCGAAGACTTTGACGGCAGCCTTTTACTTAAATGGAAGGGTACGGACCCCTCATTAAGACCCATTCTGCTTATGAATCACCACGACGTTGTTGAAGCAAGCGGTGAATGGACACATCCGCCGTTTTCAGGCGCGATTGCAGACGGCAGAGTATGGGGCAGAGGTACTCTTGATACAAAGGGCGGTCTTGCAATGATGCTCCAGGCTGCAGAAGAGCTTATTAAGGAAGGCTTCACACCTAAGAGAGATACATATTTTGTAACCGCATGCACTGAAGAAGTAGGCGGCGAAGGCGCAGAGGCTATGACACGTGCGTTAGAAGAGAGAAATATGAAGTTTCACATGGTGCTCGATGAGGGCGGTATGATTGTGCACGAACCTATCGGTGGCGCCAACGGCACTTTTGCAATGATAGGTGTTGGAGAAAAGGGCTATGTTGACCTTAAGTTTATCGCAAAGTCAAACGGCGGTCACGCATCGGCTCCCGGCAAGAACACTCCGCTTGTACGTCTTGGCAAGTTCATGGCTGAAGCTGAAAAGGCAGAATGCTTTGACGTTTATATGTCAGATACAGTCAAGGAAATGCTTTCACGATTTGCTCCCACAATGAGCGGCGTTATGAAAGCGGCGTGCGGTAATGTTAATGCATTCAAGCCTGTACTCAAAAAAGTAATGCCGGCAATTTCACCGGCAGGCGCAGCACTTCTCAGAACAACCCTAGCATTTACAATGAGTAAAGGCTCCGACGGCACAAACGTTATTCCTCAGGAAGCATGGGTTGTAGGCAATATGCGTTTCTCACACCATCAGGGCAAGAAGTCAAGTGTTGATGCTGTTACAGCGCTTGCAAAGAAATACGATATCGAAACAATTGTTACCGATGACGGTATCGAGTCAGGCATCACAGATTTTAAGGGAGAGGCATTTAAGTTTATTGAAAAAGCAGTTGTCAGCGTATTCCCCGACTACAAGCCTGTTCCCTATATTATGAACGCCGCAACAGACAGCAGATATTTCGGAAAGCTCTGTGATAACTGCATACGTTTTGTACCCTTCAGAATTGATAAGCAACAGCTGGACAGCGTTCACGGTATCGATGAAAATGTTGACGTAGCCACACTTGCTCCCGCTGTAGATTTCTATAAATATGTAATTAAAGAGGCATAAATTTATATTATGTAATCAAGAAAAGCCACGCGTAATGCGTGGTTTTTTTGTATATGAGAGCAATTAGACGAAGATGTTTTCCGGCAGAATATTTTTCAGTAAGCTGCTTCACTCCTGAGGCGTTTCGCCGCTTCTTCATAAAGCTTAGAATTCTTCAATAAAGGAGCGGATAAAAACGATAGCTTATTACAAGGCAAAGCAGTTGAATTAATAATGCATAAATGATATAATCAGATTGAAAATATACCTTTAATGAAAAGAGGGAGCTTATGAATTACCGTACACCGCTGAAATATCATTTCGCAACTGAGAAAGGCTGGATAAATGACCCTAACGGACTCGTGTACTTCAAAGAATATTACCATATTTTTTATCAGCATTCTCCTAATTTTGAAAAGCCCTGGCAGGAAAATATGCACTGGGGACATGCAAGAACAAAGGATTTTCTGAAGTTTGAAGAGTTACCTGTTGCACTGTTCCCCGATAAGCCCTACGACAAAGACGGTTGCTGGTCGGGTACGGCGATTGTAAAGGACGATACGCTTTTTCTCTTTTACGCATCTATTCACGATGGGGTTCAGTCTGTCAGTGTGGCATATTCCGCCGACGGTGTAAGTTTCAAAAAGTATGAGGGCAACCCCGTAATTGCCGGATTTCCGGCAGACGGCTGTCCTGATTTCCGCGACCCTGCTGTGTGTTATTCCGACGGAAAATATTACTGTGTAATGGCGTCGGGAAATCACGAAAAGAAAACCGCAAATCTTCTTTTATATGAAAGTGAGGATTTGTTTAACTGGGACTATAAGGGGATTTTATGTGAATGGGCAAACTCAAAGTTTGCCGAGTGCCCGTCTTTTATGAAGTCGGGAGACAAATATTTGCTTACGGCATCGGTATGTAAAGAAGACAGCCACCGCTTTTCTGTTATGTACGGAAAGTTTGAAGACGGAAAGTTCACTCCCGAATATACCGGCGAAGTTGACAAAGGCCCCGATCAGTACGCAGGTCAGGTTTTTCCGGACCATAAGGGCAGAACTATTCTTATTTCCTGGATTCCCGGTTGGAAATATGCAGGTTATCGTAAGAAAGATATCGGCTGTATGTCTGTTCCCCGTGAAATCAAGCTAATCGACGGCAAAATTTACGGTTATCCCGTAGAAGAAGTACAGCATCTGCTTAAAGATAGGGACATTTCGGTTATCCGCAAGGCAGACGGCTTTAAAATCAGGCGTTTCGGACGAAAGAGCGTTGTTTATAAAGGTGAGATCAGAGACCTTAAAATCATTCGTGACGGATATATTTTAGAAGTATTCGTTAACGGGGGAGAAGAAATCTATTCAGTTTTACTTTAAGTGAAACTGACAAAAAAGCAATAGAATGACCCTCTGAATTTTGTGCCGAATACTTGATAAGACTGCTTTCAAGACGGATTTCAGTCTGTTATACAAAGCTCCGTTTTTTTATTGCACAGCCAAGTGATTTATGATATAATTTTAAGGAAGAAAAATTTGAAGGAGAAATATGTATGATTATCAAAAAAATCCTCTCACTTTTAATTGGCATCATAATACTGATGACAGCAGGAATTACGACAATCGAGCTCACTGAGGAACAAACTCAGGCAATTGCAGAAAACAAGTATTCGCAGGCAGGCTTTGACTTAGTATCAAAACTTGTTAACCGATGCTATAATCTTCCCCTTCACAGAATGAACGAGAAAACAGACGGTCTGAAATCACCTGCTGTCTGGCCTGCAACTGCTCTTATTGAAGCAATGGCAGATGCTTACAGACTTTATCCCGACAACATTTCAATAAAAACAGCCTATTATGATGCTCTTACAAAGTTTCTCGATAAGTATAAGGTTGAAAACGCCGCCGTTAATACACCGTCGGGTGATGTAAGCGATATTACATACTATAACGCTTCAATGCGCAGTGAGGGCGACTATTACTATGATGATAACGCCTGGATATGCATACAGCTTTTAAACGGCTATGAGCAACTCGGAAAAGAAAATCTGCTTGAAGAAGCAAAGAAAAACCTTGAGTTTATGTGGACAGGCTGGGACGATGTACTCGGTGGAGGTGTTTATTGGGACAAGACCTATGCAAGTAAAAACACCTGTTCGAACGGTCCTGTTGCAGTTGCCTTTTTATGGGCTTATGAGATTACCGGTGATGAATCATATCTTGAAAGAGGTAAGATGATATATAACTGGACAAATGAGTATATGCGTGAAAACAATCTTTTTATTGATAATATCACTGTATCAGGTGAAAAGAACACCTGGAAAGGTGCATACAATCAGGCAACGCTTATTTATGCAGGTTCGCAACTTTATGAGATAACAAACGACGAGACATATTATAACCTTACAAAGGCAACCGTAGAGGCTACTATTCCTCACATATTCACTGTTACCGAAAATGATATCTCTATGAACGGTAACCCGATTTTCAAGGCGTGGTGCATTGGCTGGCTTGCGAGAAGCTATGTGAAGTTCTATGAAACAGATCCCGAGAAGAATACAGTTCCTATGGATTGTCTTAAAGCAGTGCTTGATAAGGAGCTTGAAACAAAGGACTTCAGAGGTCTCTATGATCCCTTCTTCTGCTCAGGTGACCCGGATAATGGTACTAAGACCGAAATTCTTCAGCAAGCGGGTGTTGCTTGTACATTTCTGATTACAGCCTATTATGACTGTATTCTGAAAGCAGAATAAGCTTTACTGAAGTCATACTTAATAACTGTATAATTATACTCGTCACCCTAATGTTACTTCACACAAAACTACTGTAAGGAGAAAGGCAAATGAACAGAAAAATTGACGGTACATTTTTTGAATTCAGACACCATAATACCCCCGAGGGGAAATATTGGAATCCCGCCCTTGAAAAGTTCGAGTGTACCGATTGGCGTCAGAAGGTGAGAGAAATCTCAGAGCTTGGCATGGAATACATAGTTGTTATGGCGACGGCTCTTTATGATAAATGCTATTTCAGGTCGGAGGTCTTTCCTTTTGCCGATACTCTTTGCCCTGACCCTATCGAGGAAGTACTCGACGAAGCAGATAAGTGCGGTTTAAAAGTCTTTTTGGGCAACGGCTTTTACGGTGACTGGCGCAAGGCAGGACAGAATATCAAAAGCCGGGAGGTCATTGACCGTTCTTTCAGAGCTATGGAAGAGCTTGCAACACTCTATGCTAATCACGAGAGCTTTTACGGCTGGTATTTCCCCGATGAGACCTGCATAATACTTAAGTTCTCAGGCGACTTTATGAAATATGTCAATCTCTGTTCGGCTCGCTGTCATCAGCTGACGCCTGAAAAAAAGACACTCATAGCTCCATACGGTACCAATCTCGTTTATGCCAACAATAAGTATATACGCTGTCTGACTGAGCTTGATGTTGACTTTATTGCTTATCAGGACGAGGTGGGAGTAAAGAAAACCAAGGCAGACAGAACCAAACGACTCTTTGAGAAGCTCCGTGTGGCTCACGATAAAGCCGGAAGATCTCAGCTCTGGGCAGACATTGAGCTTTTCGATTTCGAGGGTGTAGTATATAAAAGTGCTCTTGTACCGGGTAAGATTGATCGCATTCAGAAGCAGATAGAAAATGCAGCACCTTATGTAGATAAAATTCTCTCATATCAGTATCTCGGCATTATGAATCCGGCTGATTCTCCGTCCTTTGCAGGGCATCCGGATTCAGTGAAGCTGTATGAGGATTACAAATTATATCTAAGTAAATAATTACGCAAGCGCCGATTGTACTACAGTCGGCGTAAGTTTTAGGTTGTGCCGGAGGGGAGCACGGCGGCTCCATGGGCGAAGCCGGAGGCTTCGCCTCACGGGAAGCTTCGCTTCCCGTGTAAATCGCCCCCGACCGGGGGCGATTTAATGGAGCCGCCTACCACCTCTACCGCAGACTTGCACATAAAATAATGCTTATATAAAATCTTTTTGTCACTTTACACGAAAACCAATCCAACCACGATATTTAGTCATTGTCTTATTGACAAACCACAATATATATTGTATCATATATATTGAACTGCTATAATTTTATTGATGAAAGGACGATGAATAAATGAACGTAATCAAGCGTGACGGCTCTGTTGTACAGTATGACAGAAGCAAGATAGTTATTGCCCTTACAAAGGCAAACGATGCCGTTGAAGAAAACGAAAAAGCTACCCACAGTCAGATAGATGCTATTGCCGATTACATAACCGCTAAGCAGAAAAGTCGTATCCTTGTTGAAGATATTCAGGATATGGTAGAGTTCAAGCTCATGGAAATCGGTAAGTTTGCCCTTGCCAAGGCATATATTATTTACCGCTATAACAGAGCGATGGTGAGAAAGGCCAACACAACCGACGACTCAATCCTCAGCCTTATCAAAAACTCCAATAAAGACGTAATGGAAGAAAACTCCAACAAGGATGCCGTTATGGCAGCTACTCAGCGTGACCTTATCGCAGGTGAGGTATCAAAAGACCTTACACGCCGTCTGCTTCTTCCCGAGTATATTTCCAAGGCTCACGATGAGGGCACTATCCACTTCCACGATGCGGATTATTTCCTTCAGCCTATTTTCAACTGCTGTCTTATTAATATCGGCGATATGCTTGACAACGGTACAGTTATGAATGCAAAGCTCATCGAAAGCCCCAAGAGCTTTCAGGTTGCATGTAACGTAATGACTCAGATTATTGCTTCTGTTGCTTCCAGCCAGTATGGCGGACAGAGTGTAGATATCAGCCACCTCGGCAAATATCTTCGCAAGAGCAGAGATAAGTTCTATAAGCATATAAAGGAAGAATTCGGCAATGAATTCAGTGAAGAGCAGATAAATAAGATTGTAGACGACCGCTTAGGCGATGAGCTTCGTTCAGGCGTACAGACTATCCAGTACCAGATAAATACCCTTATGACTACCAACGGTCAGTCACCCTTTGTTACTATCTTCCTCAATCTTAAGAAGGACGATGAGCACATCAAAGAAAACGCTATGATTATTGAAGAGATTCTCCGTCAGCGTTATGAGGGAATCAAGAACGAAAAGGGCGTTTACGTAACACCCGCCTTCCCGAAGCTTGTTTATGTACTCGATGAGCATAACTGCCTTAAGGGCGGTGAGTATGACTATATTACAAAACTTGCTGTCAAATGCTCGGCAAAGAGACTTTATCCCGACTATATTTCAGCTAAGAAGATGCGTGAAAACTACGAGGGCAATGTCTTTTCACCTATGGGCTGCCGTTCATTCCTTTCTCCCTGGAAAGACGAAGATGGCAACTACAAGTTCGAGGGCAGATTCAATCAGGGTGTTGTTTCTCTCAATCTTCCTCAGATCGGTATCATCGCAAGAGGTGATGAGGAAAAATTCTGGGCACTTCTTGAAGAAAGACTTCAGCTTTGCTTTGAAGCTCTTATGTGCCGTCACCACGCACTTCACAATGTTATTTCAGATACAAGCCCTGTCCACTGGCAGTACGGTGCTATCGCAAGACTCAAAAAGGGTGAGACTATCGAAAAGTATCTCCACGACGGATATTCAACTATTTCTCTCGGCTACATCGGTCTTTATGAAGCAACAAAGCTTATGAAGGGCGTAAGCCACACTGATCCCGAGGGCACTGAATTTGCAATCAGGGTTATGAAGACTCTCCGTGAGCACTGCGAAAAGTGGAAGAAGGAGACAGGACTCGGCTTCGGTCTTTACGGTACCCCTGCCGAATCATTATGCTATCGCTTTGCAAGAATAGACAAGGAACGCTTCGGCACTATCGAAGATGTAACGGATAAGGGTTATTACACTAACTCATATCACGTTGACGTAAGAGAAGATATTGACGCTTTTGAGAAGTTCACATTTGAAAGTCAGTTCCAGGTTATTTCATCAGGCGGTGCAATTTCCTATGTTGAGATACCCAATATGAGACACAATCTTGAAGCACTCGAAGAGCTTGTCAAGTTTATTTATGACAATATTCAGTATGCTGAGTTCAATACAAAGAGTGACTACTGCCACGAATGCGGATACGACGGAGAGATTATAGTCAATGACAATCTCGAGTGGGAGTGTCCCAGCTGCGGTAACAAGGATCAGCGCAAGATGAATGTTACGAGAAGAACCTGCGGATACTTAGGCGAAAACTTCTGGAATGTCGGCAAGACTAAGGAGATTAAGGCGAGAGTGTTGCACTTGTAATAAAATGTATCAGCGTGTTTTGGTTACTTTTCCACACCGGGAAAAGTAACGCCACGCGGCGAGCGATGAAATAATTTATTAATGAATTGCCTACGGCATGAATTGACTTGCAGTCATGAATTGGCTTTCGCCATGAATTGACCTGCGGTCATTGATGTCTTTGGCATTACGAAAGAGGTGAAGAAGTGAACTACGCTACAATAAAGCCTTTCGATGTGGCAAACGGACCCGGTGTAAGAGTGTCCCTCTTTGTCAGCGGCTGTACCCACAGATGTAAAGGCTGTTTCAATGAAGAAGCCTGGGACTTTTCTTACGGCGAGGAGTTCACTGACAGTAGCCTTCAAAGAATACTCGAAGCGCTGAAGCCGGGCTATATAAAAGGCTTCTCACTCTTAGGCGGTGAGCCTTTCGAGCTGAGAAACCAAGCGGTTTTAGCTGATGTACTCGAAAAAATAAAAGAGGCATACCCGGAAAAAGATATCTGGTGCTACACGGGCTATACCTATGAAAAGGACCTGCTCAGCGGCAGGCTGTGTGACAAAAATATAACAGAAAAAATGCTCAGGAATATAGATATCCTCGTTGACGGAAAGTTCGTCGAAGAGCTGAAAAATCTTAAGCTCCGTTTCAGGGGCTCGGAAAATCAGAGGATAATTGACCTGAGAAAAACCGAAGAAAAAGGTGAAATCACACTTTGGGAGGGTGACACAAATGAAATTTGATTTAAGAATAAAAAAGCTCAGAGATAACGCTCAGATGCCAACTTATGGTAGTGAGTACGCCGCAGGGGCAGATATGTATGCAGCCATTGACGAAGCTGTTACTATTGAGCCGGGCGAAACTAAGTTTATCCCTACGGGACTTGCTTTTGAGATTCCCGAGGGCTATGCAGGCTTTGTTCACGCAAGAAGCGGTCTTGCTTCAAAGAGAGGTCTTGCACCTGCCAATAAGGTTGGCGTAATTGACGCTGACTACAGAGGTGAGGTTATGGTTGCTCTCCACAATCACGGCAAAGAGTCTCAGACAATCGAAGCAGGGGAGCGTATTGCTCAGATGATTATTGCACCCTTTGTTGCAGTTAACTATGTTTTCAGCGATGAGCTTGACGATACTGCAAGAGGCGAGGGCGGCTTCGGCTCAACAGGACGTAAATAATTATGAATTATGAATTATGAATTCGAAATTGCGACCAACCAAGGCGGTGTAGGGTAATTCCTACCCGCCTTTTTTAATCAGGCAAAGCTTCATTAATAAGACAACAGGGACGACCAACGGTCGCCCCTGCAATTTTATCTTTGTTAATTCGGCGGGCTGATTATAGTTTCTTCTACAAATTTTACCCGCAATTCCGAATTCCACATTCCGAATTCCGAATTTACTCCGCGCTTGCTCTTCTGATATAGTTTTTGAAGAAAACAAGAGCATTTTCCATAAGGCTTACGGGAAGTCTCTCGTTGGTGCCGTGAGTGCAGCGGAGAAGCTCAGTTGTAAGCTCAAAGGGAGCATAACGGTAAATGTTGTCGCAGATAGGCTCATAGTTATAAGCGTCAGTACCGCCCATAACGAGATAGGGAGCAACAATAGCACCGGGCTGAATGGACTTTGTAACGTCACGGATAATATTATAAGCTCTTGAATCTGTTGATGAGAACTTGGAAGCCTCTTTTGAGTTGAGGACATTGATTTCGATATCCATATTCTTGCAGGCTTTCTGAATGTGGTCAACAAGGTCCTGCTTAGTGGTACCGGGCATAGCTCTGAAGTTAACAGTAATAGCTGCGCGCTGGGGAAGCACATTTGCAGCGGGGCTGCCCTGAGCCATAGTAACAGCTGTAGTGGTACGGGTAAGGCAGGCGAGGAAAGGAATATGCTTTGAAAGCTCAGTGATAGCAGGGTGAAGAAGAGGCATATTGCAGGTGATGAGTCTCACGGGATAGGTGCACTCTCTGCCGATAGCATCGAAAAGACTCTTCATATTTTCGTTGAGAGAGGCCTTGAACTGATTCTTTTCAAGAGCAGTGATAACCTTTGCAATCTGACCTAATGCTGTATGTACGGGAGGCTGTGAGGAGTGACCGCCCTTGGCGTTTACAACAACCTCGATATCTGAATAACCCTTTTCAGCAACGCCTACACCGGCGAGATATTTGTTTTCGAGGACACCGGGCACGTTAATGGGAATCATAGCGCCGCCCTCATCAATTACGCTGTCAAGGGTGATACCTCTGTTTTTAAGAGTGAGCATAAGGTCTTTAGCGCCGTTTTCTGAGTTGGCAACAACCTCTTCATTATCGCCGAAGAGAAGATATACGTCTCTTTCGGGCACGAAGCCTTCTTCAAGGAGAGCTTCAACTGATTCCATAACAGCTATAAGGTGGTTTTTCATATCCACACTGCCGCGGCCCCAGATGAATTCGCCGTCGTCATAACCGCTGAAAGCATCGTGTACCCAGTCCTCTTCAGTGCCTGCTGAAACGGGAACAACGTCCTGATGAGCAAGTAAGGCGATAGGAAGAAGGTCGCTTCTTGTACCTTTCCAGCGGTAGAGAAGATTTGCAGGGGGTACGATTTCCTTTTCGAGATTCTTTGCAATAAGGGGATAGGCCTCATCGAGGAACTTATGGAATTTTTCGAATTCAGCCCAGTCAACCTTTTCGCTTTCTCTATAGGAGATAGTTTTACACTGAATAGCCTTTGAAAGATTGTCGCGATAACGCTGAACGTTTATTTCCTCTTTGGGGAGGGGTTCGCTTTCAGTTTTCTTCGGGCGGTATACAGCAGCATGAACAGCATTAGCTGCAGCGGCGGCTGCGATAGTGGCACCGATGATGGTACGTTTCTTCATAATAACTCAACCTCGTTTTCGTTATAATTATTTTGACCCTTTTATTATATACCTGATGGGAAAGAATTTCAACTGTTATTTGATTATTCAGTTTATTTTATGTCCGAGTATCCAGCTGAGAATTTCATCATATTTCGCCGAGCCTTCGGCAACGGAAAGACCGAGAGAGACAACATCTTCATTTGTAAATTCAATTATTTTGCAAGCTCCTTAAAAGCGGCGTAGTATTTTTCGAGAATACGTTTAGCTGCAATATCGATTTTTTCATCTTCTGTCAGGTCTAAAATCAGATCAGACTTTTCCATATCGAGTATAAGATATTTAGGCTTGTTGTTCTTGAATACAACGGCTTCACCCTTTGAGTCAACAGTTCTTGCAACGGCAGAGAAATTCTGATTAGCCTGAGTCATAGAAAAAATAGTATTTGTATTGATAAGCATATTTATCACCTCTGATGAATATTAGGATAAATTAATCCTATTTATATTATATCCGTCTTCTTGTATAATGGCAATAACAATTATTATCTTTCTTTAAAGGTTGACTATCCCATCAATAAGTGTTAAAATAAAAAGGATAAATCTTCGGAGGTAAAATATTATGATGCCAAAAGGTATGATTAAAGCTATATGCATTGTTATGGCGGCACTTATGATACTCAGCGTTGTTGCCGTATTGCTTCAGGTAATCGCAGTGGATGAGAGCTTTGTTCCTCTTGCCGTACCCGCAACAGGTGATAACGACAGCGACTATCTCATTCCCGCAGGTCTCGGTGTAGCGGCACTGCTTGCTATTGCACTTTGCGTTGTGTTACCAAAGCTCAAGAAAAAATGAATTTACTGCAAGTCGTAGTGAAAACCGCGACTTGTATTTTTTATGTTTTATTTAAAATTTTTATTTTATTTTCGGAGATTGTTATTGTAATTAATGGAACAGTGTGATAGAATGTCTATATTAGAAAATATTATCATACAGGAGATGGTTGAAAATGAAAAAATTACTTGCAGTACTTCTGGGCATACTGATGATATTCAGTTGTATCTCAGTTTCCTTTGCTGCTGACAGCGACATAGTTGAGGACCTGACAGAATATCCCATCATCTTTGTACCCGGCTATGCCACATCGAATTTTTACTGTATTGACGAAAACGGCAACGAAAAGCCCGTCTGGGGCACAGATCCTCTTCAGCAGATAATTGACGGCTCCAACGGTGACAGAGCAAGCATATTGGCTAAAGCAGCTGCTGAGTTTATTGCAACGGGGGAAGCCGATACATTGGCAAAGGAGCTTGGCGTTGGCTTCAGAACTGTGTTTGCTGAGTTTGCATGCAACGTCGACGGACAGCCCATAGTTCCCGCATTCAACTATGTTAACACACCCGCAGAGACAAACTACAAATACCTTACGGAAACCTATCCCGAGGGCGAATATCAGACAGAGCTTGATATTGCAAAGGCATTGGGCAATGAAATCGGCCTTGAAAATATTTTTGTATTCACTCTTGACTTCCGTCTTGGTGCTGTAGAGCTTGCAGGTCAGCTCAGAGAATATATCGATGAGGTTATTGACCACTGTAATAAGGGCAGAAGCGAAAAGGATAAAATCGACAAAGTAAATCTTTACGGCCTTTCACACGGCGGTCAGATTTCAGGCACATATCTCACTCTTTACGGCTATGAGGGCAAGGTGCACAACGCTGTGCTTCTTATGCCCGCACTTGCAGGTGCAGCTCTTGCTTATGACGTATTCGGCGGCGGCAAGGATTTTGCTGACAGAGTGCTCATCGACTTCCTCGAGCACGGTCTTGTAGTTGAAGAAGAACTTGATATTATTCTTGAAGCTGTTAAGCTTGAATTCATCGATGAGCTTTTCAGAGAGCTAATAAAGGAAAATCTCGGTCACATACTTTACTGGAGCAGCTTCTGGGACTTTATGCCTATGAGCTGTTATGAGGATTACAAGGCAATGCACCTTGACCCGGTAGTAAACAAGAAGCTCATTGAACAGAGCGACTACTACCACTATAATATTATGTCACCCGAGGGCGAACATCACTACACTAAGGGCTTCAAGAAGGCAGAAGCAGCAGGCACAAGAATCTACATTATGGCAGGTTACGATATCCAGAGTGTAACAGGCATGATGGAAAGCACAGACGCTATTGTCCCCGTAGCCTCAGCAACAGGCGCAACAGTTGCACCTTTAGGTAAGCGTTTTGCAGACGGTTACACACAGAAGGTAGACACAGGCTTCTATCAGGTATCTCCCACAATGACAGTTGATGCTTCAACCTCATATCTTCCCGAAAGAACATGGTTTGTCGAAAAAGGCTATCACGGTATGTCTCTTTTCGATGACTATACAATTTCACTTCTCTATAAGCTTCTCTTAAACGGCGGTGAAGCTTACGACGTACATAACCTTGAAAAAGAGGGTTATACCCAGTTCCACACCACCACTAACCCTGCTCACATTCTCTTCGCTGAGTTTGATAAGAGCAAGGAAGGCTATCTTTCATCTCAGGATAGCGAGCTCGTTATCACAAACATCTCTTACGACAGTATCGTTACAGTAAGTGCCGTAGATGTAAAGGGTGCTGATTTCGATTTCGGATTCTTCCCCTTTATCCTGAAGCCCGGTCAGAGCAAGAGCCTTAAAATCGATGGCAAGGTGCCCGAAGTGAGCCTTAAGAACATCGAGGTTGACATTACATACCTTTCCAACAAGATTACACCCGTCAGCGAAAGAAAGTTCAACTTCACAATTCTCAATGGCGAAAAGGTAAAATTTGACAGCGATAATCCTCTTTGCGATGCCGACTATCCCGACGCTATCATTGAGAAGGTTGATATGACAATTTTCGAAAAGCTCGGCGTTAAGAAGGTAACAACATACATATACAATATCATTGCACAGATGATGAGACTTGCAACTAAGTATATGCCTTTCTGATTGAAAAATAACCTTTAAATAAAAAGAATAAAGCCTCACTTTTTGAGTAAAACTATCAGTACGTGATGAGTTTACTCGTCATAAAAAAGTGAGGTGAAATTCATGCATAACGAAGGCGTTAAATGCTCAGTAAACGAATGTCAGTATCATGTTGACTGCGACAAGTGCAGCCTTGACAAAATTGAAGTATCACATGAAAAGACAAGCGCTGATGCGATTGCGATTCCCCATTTCTGCAAGAGCTATCAGAAAAAGATGCAGTAAGAGCTTCATAAAAACATATCCGCCCACTTGATAGTAGGCGGATGTTTTTTGTATAAAAAGGCGGGTAGGAATTATCCTACACCGCCAAAGTTCGTCACACTCTGCGCTCTGCGTTCATTCAGTCTTTCGCCGGAGCGACTCTCGGCTTATCAATCTTGGGACTGATTTCGCCTGCTCTCATAAGAGCGTTCTTTGTCATAAGAGGTCCGAAGAGCTCATAGATGAGCACGCCGAAAAGGACAATGTTTCTGATGATTATGCCCTCTGCACCGAGCTCTGACATAGCTGTAATTGACATGCCGAGAGCTACACCTGCCTGAGGCAGAAGAGTAATGCCGAGATACTTCTTGATGTTAGACTCACAGTTTACGAAGCCTGCGCTTATACGTGCACCGAAATACTTGCCCAGAGAACGTGCGATAATATAAACGATACCGATGCCTACAATGGCAAAGTCGCCGAAAACCGAGAACTCAAGCTCTGCACCGCTGAGAACGAAGAAGAGTATGAATATTGGAGCTGTCCATTTGTCTGTTTTTTCCATAAGCTCAGGTGAGAAGTCGCAGACATTGCAGAATATTGTACCAAGCATCATACATACGAGAAGGGGAGAAAAGCCGATGTGCACTCCGCCTACAATATACTTGAGCTTTGAAAGAGCAACAGCTAAGAAAATAGCTGTGACAACAAGTGCCTGACGCTTTGTGTTTGAGCGGAAAAACTTCTCGCAGAAGGAGAGTATGTAACCGATAATTGCACCTACAACAAGCGAAAGGAAGATTTCTATAAGAGGGTCAACTAAAACTGAGGTCAGATTCAGGTCGCCGTTGTGAAGAGTCTTTGCAACGCCGAGAGATACGGCAAAAATGATAAGACCTACTGCGTCGTCAAGAGCAACAATCGGAAGAAGCAGTGAAGTGAGTTTACCTTTTGCTTTATACTGTCTTACAACCATAAGAGTTGCAGCAGGGGCGGTTGCCGAAGCGATGGCACCCAAAATGATAGTCGTTGAAAGAGGGAGCTTATCAGGTCCTAAAACAAAGTGCAGACCAATGAGCATCGCATCAACCAGCAGTGTTGTCAGTACTGCCTGGAATATGCCGATAACCGTAGCAGCCTTACCTGTTTTCTTGAGCTGTGAGAGTCTGAATTCGTCACCGATGGCAAAGGCGATAAAACCAAGGGCGACGTCGTTTATTATGCTCATAGCACTGACTTCGGCAGTTGAAGTGAAGCCGAGACCCTTGATGCCTAACAGACCTAAGCAATAAGGTCCGATAAGTATACCTGCAACAAGATAACCTGTAACTGCGGGAAGTCTTAAGGGCTTTACAACACGGGACATAAAAAGTCCGGCACTCAATGCTACTGAGATTACTAAGAGTGTTTCCATAGGTATTACCTTCTTCATTAAATTAATGCTGATTAATTATAGTGCCGAGTACCATAAATGTCAATTATAACATTCACCAATTAAACAATTTTTTTTACAGTTTTTTTCTTAAATTTACACAAATCACAATCCCGTTTTTTTATGATAAATGAGCAAAACCGGAAAGATAAAAAGTGTTCTGAAGTCTTACTGAGGGGTATAATATCCCGGTAACCAATATATCGATATACGTAAAAACGGTGCAGACCGCTGAGGTTTGCACCGCTATATTATTCTGTACGCCTTTGGCAATCTATAAGAAGTCCCTTGAGATAAAGCAGTGCAGTCTGCTTGGAGAGCATATCTCCGCAAATGGGAAGATAATCGGAAAGAAACTTCTTGATTATTCTCAGGAATTCACCGCCGGGTATATGAATACTTACCTCACCTAAAAAGCTGTTTGCATCAGGCTCCTCATATACCGTAGTGAGAAGACAACTCTTATCATAAACGGTGATATCCACGTTGTTAAAGAATTCAGAAGCTTTTATTGTACGGCTCAGGAATAAGTTATGATAGGTACGGTCATTTTCCATTGTGTCAATAAGACTTTCGAGAAACTGGAGCCTTGCTTTAAGGGGAAACTTCTGCACATAGGTTTCGGAAAGCTCATAGGATTTGCCGTCTTCAAGAAATCTTTCAAATCCGCTCTGAGTGCAGAAGGTAATCCACTGTTTATCCGAGCGACGGTTAGAAAGATAGGAGATAAGCTCTTCTTTATCGGGAAAGTCATTGGCGGCAGTAAGAAGAAAATCAAGGTTGTTTACAGCGAGAAAACAGGGAGTAGACTTAAGGGCGTATATAAGATTATCTTCGTAATTGATAATGTAGTTGACTGCTGTGAGCTCGTCGGAGAAAAAGTGTATAATATCCGGACTGCTCCGGGCAGCCTCTTGCGTAACACGGTATTTGTCTTTTACTATATCGCCGGTAAAAGCAACGCCCTTTTTGCACTGAGAGTCGAGAATAATCATCATACTGTCAGATATGACAAAATAGGGAAAGAGAGTAGTTTTGTCCAGATGCTCAACCTCCACGTTTTCAAGAGAAACAGTGTTCACCTTTATCTTGGCAAAGCGCAGTATCGAAAAAAGAGTAACAAGGCTTCTCTGGGTGAATTTTGTAGAAAAGCTCGGTATGAATCTGGTCATATCTGAATCGGGATAATCCTTTTTCAGCTTATAAAGAATATGATTAATAACGGTGTTGGCGTGGGGGATATTGGTATAGATGGTGTTCCCGGTGCAAAGAAAAAGCTCCTTGAGGGCTGAGAAAACCTCTTTTCTTTCCGTGAGCTCGCCGTAACCTTTGTCTTTTACATCGGTACAGTCTGTTATTTCGGGAGCATTGCCGAATCGGAATTTTATAAACATCTGAGAAAGCAGAGAAATCTTCTCATATTCCTTTTCACCGTATCTTTCAATAAAGTAAGCGTTTCTGAGGTTGCTACGCTCTTCAAGGTCAAATATCCCACTGTTGACAGTCAAGAGAAACTTGTCGGGACTCATAGTACGTTTACCGTTGAATATATGGTTCAAAAGACCGGCGGATATGCCGATGCTTTTAGCGAAAGCGGAAATGGAATAGTTGTGTTTGTCTTTAAGGTATGTGCGTAAAAGCGTTCCGAAATCCTGCATATTTCACCTCGCGAAAAAAGATAGAATTAAATTATACATTTAGAAATAAGCGTTGTCAATAAAATTACAAAAAAACTTTAATATAATTTTAAGAAGCACCGAATACACGGATGTTCAAGAGTCACGCAATGGTTTCTCGGAGCATAAAATGTTATCGGGCGAGGAATACTTCGCCGAAAACTATAAAGGAGAGATTTGCGGTGAATAATATGAGAAACTCTTATTCACAGTACCGCAGTGCCGAATCAGGTAACGACGTGGAATGCTGCCGTACTCTTAAGGTATTCCCTAAAGAGATATCTGTGGCTATGGCTTATGTACCTTTTCAGCAGTGGTGCGACGTTTATCAGTGCGATAAGGCTCTGTGTCAGGGCACTGTGTTCCCCGTACTTGATCTGCCGTTTATGGGAGTGAGACAAAGATGATAAACACAAAAAATAACCTTAAGCACAGGCTGATGGCCGTACGCTTTGCAATGTGGGACCTTCATCTTTATCTCGATACTCACAGAGGCGACTGTACAGCATTGGAGCTTGTGGAAAATTACAGAAAAAAATATCTTGAACTTCTCGAAGAATATGTCTGCCAGTACGGTCCTCTTACAGCAGACTGCGAACAGGGTGAGAAGTGGCTTTGTTCGCCCTTCCCCTGGGTCAACTCAGGCGGTGATTGCTGATGTTTCAATATGAGAAAATATTGCAGTATCCCATAAACATCAAAAATCCGAACCCTATGTATGCTAAAATTATTATGACACAGTACGGCGGTGCTAATAGTAAATAGCTATAAACACTAAGCGTAAAAATATATGCGCACACTGTTACCGGGTTTACAGAATTCTATCTTGCTGATAATTGTCCTGAGGGCGGTGTTCTTCTCTGCTTCATCAGTTGCCGGGTTTTCGATAACTGCTATTACACCGCCGATCTTCTTCGCGAAATCCTCTTTGCTTGGCTTCTTTGTTTGCTTGGCAAGGTCTTTTTCTATCTTAGCGATGTTGGCTGTTATACGGGTTTTATTGAGCTTGTATTCCTCAATAGTGTCGATGCCTTCTTCATAAGCAAGCTTTACTTTTATAAGCTTTTTCTTTTCGTTATCGAGCATTTTACTCAGTACAACAAAATCGGGACTGCCGCTGTTGCTCTTAACCTCAACATCAAAATTCAGGGTGCTGACAGCGGTTTTAAGACCGTCTATAATTATACCGTTAAGTTTGTTTATTGATATGCAATGTGAGGTCTGACAGCTTCCTCGTGAATAATTATGGCATTGTAGAGAGGGTGTGGCGGTTGATAACTTAGTCAGGGTTGCACCGCAAGTATCACAGCGGACAAGACCCTTGAGCATAAAGTCTTTCGGGGCTTCTTTGCGCTGATATTTGCCATAACGTTTTGATGTTTCTTCAAGCATCTTTTGTACCCTGCCGAATTGCTCGACTGTGATGATTGGCTCATGCTGCCCCTGATACACATTGAAATTCGTCAACTCACCTTTGAAACGATGCTCGGAGTTTTGCTTGCCGTTGCTCCAACGGATTTTGCCAATATAAAATGGATTTCTCAGTATATAGTCTACAAAACGATTATCAGGCTTATTGCCACGCTTTGTTTTGATGCCCATACCGGCAAGTTTTGTAGCTATTGAGCGAGAGCCTTCACCTTTTTCGTAACTGTCAAATATCATTCGGATAATATCAGCTTTTTCGCTATCAATGACAAACTTCTTGTTTTCGTTCTTATAGCCGAAAGGTGCAGGGATAAGAGCTTCGCCGTTCTCTGCTTTCATCTGCATGGTACGCTTAACCTCTGCTGACAGGTTGATTGAATAGTATTCGTCCATAGCCTCAAACATAGACTCAAGTATAACGGCGGTTCCTCTATCTTCGCCAAGGTTTTCAGAGATAGATATAACATCTATGCCACACTGATTTCGCAGCAGATTCTTATAAACTATTGCATCTGTACGGTTCCTGGCAAATCGGCTGAATTTCCATAAAAGCACCGCATCGAAAGGCTTCGGCTTTTTCTTGGCGGTGGCTATCATACGGTTAAACTCAGGGCGTTTTGTTGCACTTCTGCCGCTGATACCCTCATCGGTGAAAATGTATTCATCGGGGATATAGTAATCGTTCTGTTCAGCATATTTGCGAATCTCTTTGAGCTGACTCTGAGGGGAGTATTCAACCTGATCATCAGTTGAAACTCGGATATAACAAGCAGCAATTTTCTTCATAATCTGTCACTTCTCCTTGATTTTTGCGGTGTTTTATGGTAAAATGACAGAGTAATCCCTCATTTTGCCATGTGGTGTGGTTGATTTGGTGGTTTACGTTATCCTCATCGACTGGTCCTCGATGGGGATTTTTTTGGTTATAATTTTGTTTCGCTTTTTTCACCGATATCTTCTTTCGGTGTTTGTTGAGTAGTTATTGTAGGCGTTTGTTCAAATAAAATACACTTCCATTTTTTTGGAAAACCTATATGTTCAAGATTTATGCAGTCAGAATATTCTTCAATGAGTGCTTGCAAATGTACCATAAATACAGTATTCCATTTTGCTGGATTATTATAAAGAAATTTGAGTACAAGAATATAGTCGAAAATACGTTTTCCTAATGTATAAGAAAATCCATTAGGAGTTGGCGGTATTGCTGGAAAAAGATTGTAGTATAATCTCGAGTAGTGAGCACAGTAATTTCGTAAATCCGTTAAACAACGAAGCCAAGCAGAGACTTTGTAATGCACAGAATGAAAAAGAGTCCTGGCAATATACTTTTGGTCTTGAACAAGCATATCTGCATAAAATAATGAAAGCTCACCCATTGTAAAAAGTTCTATTATTACCCAAAGCGGAAACTTGCCCTCTCGGTTTTCAAGGTGATGTTTTACAAAGGCTTGTTTTTGATTGTTTTCTACAGATTTATATATATGACATAAAAATTTTTGATGGTTATGGTAATTGTTGAAGTTGTTTTCATCAACATAACCTAAAGGACCATATTTGTGAGAGTGATAATATGATAGTTGAGTTCTTAACATCAACTCAATTTCTTCGATAACGGAGAACAAAAGATTTCTTAGTTTTCTATCAAATTCATAAATTCGGCAAACATTATTGAATGTAGTCCCTTCCTTATAAGAATCGTCTGATTCTTTAAATGGCAAAAAATAAGCAGTAAATCGGTAATAATTAACTCTTTTTATAAAACTTAAAGCGTGAGGTCTGTCTATAATCTCACAACCTCTGTCTATCAATTTATCTATTTGATTATCAAATGATGTTGCTTCTTTTACGTCCATAGTTTGCTCCATAAATAAAAATGTCCCCCACTGGGACACTTCACGCAAAAAGCGGAGAGGTGCGGGGGGTCTCATCGTTTATAGTATATGCTAAGCGAAATCAAAAATCAACACTTTTGTGAAAAAATTTACAATTTCATCTTTAAATATAGACCCCAGTACATATTTAAGGACTACAGATGTTGGCTTTTTGATAGGAAATTATTTATCATTTCTCATAGCAGAAGCTATTTTATTTGCGTGAACGTCCATTTTGTCGTATTCGGATGCTTCAATTTGTGACATAACTGTTTTTCTAAAATCTTCAGGTTTATTTATATATCTAAATCCATATACTCCGCTATCGGTTGTAATAAAGATAGTTCCGTATTTAAGAATTCTGCCTAAAATGCTATGCTGAACCTTGATGTTTTGGATTTTATTGATAGGTGATTCGAGTTCATCGGTCTTAATAAGTCCTGTTCGGCCATAAATCTTTTTGTTTGTAACAGCAAAGACATTTGTTAAATGATACTTGAGACCGGGAATAAATGTAAGTAAAACTAAAATAATGGTTGTCAATATTATTTCAAAAATTTCTTGACCTGACTCTGCAGCAGTGGTTGATGTAAGGAATAATAAACCAAGCACGATACCTGGTGCAAATAATGCCTTTGTGTGTTTCGCTTCCTTAATTACCTTTTCGTTTGGCATAAGGCTTTTTTCGAGTTTTTTGTTCATTTAATTTTCCTTCTTTCCACCGCCTGAGGGCGGTATTTTCTTAATTATCGGGATAAATGTAACACCTTCCCAAAAATAAGTGCCGAAATCTGCAAAAAGTGACAAATTTTTATAATTTATTTTACCATACTCGTAAAACCTACAACTTTGCCGATGATGCTCACTCTGTTCATATCTTCTTTGTGGTATGAGCGAGGGGAGTAGGCAGGGTTTTCAGCTTGAAGTATAATTGATTCTTCTGTAATATATACTCTCTTTAAGAGCTTTTCTTCACCGTCAATGAGAACGGCAGCGATTTGTCCGTTTTCTATTGTCGGTTGTTGTTTTATATAGACAATATCGCCGTCACAGATTCTTGCGCCTATCATACTGTCACCCTCGCAGACAAGAGTGAAGTCACAGTCAAACATATCAGGTACATCATCGTAACCGTCAAAGTTCTCTGGGGTATCAATAGGGTCTCCGCAGGAGATAACACCAAGACGGGGGCGTTTGCTTGTTGATGGGATAGGGGAGAAGCCGTTAGGAATTGACTTGTCAGATTTGACGTCACCCATAAGTTCACCGGGAGTTACACCAAGCGCTGCAGCAAAAGCTCTTATCTTTGTCTGATTAATATCTCTCAAACCTAATTCAATTTTGTTTACCGCAGAAGCTGTTTTAAATCCGACTTTTTCTGCTAACTCTTGTTGGGTCATATTAGAAGTTTCTCTTAGATATTTTATTCTTTGATATATCGTCATTTTCATCACCACCCTTACAATAACACAAAATAGCCAAGTTGTCAACTTTTTTTGAAAAACTTTCAAGAAAACTATTGACAGAATGGCTAAAAGGGTGTAATATAGCATTGTAGCCAAAATGGCTAAAGCAAGAAAGGGGGTGGGGAGTATGACCAACACAAAAGAGATTCGTTCTCTTATGGCAAAGAAAGGACTTACACAAAACGATGTTGCCAGGATATTGGGCATAAGTTATCAGTCTTTTTCTTACAAGCTCAATAACAAAGTTGAGTTTAAGGCAAGTGAAATCGAAGCTCTTTGCAACTTATTCAACATAACCGATAAGGATATGTATTTTTTTTGCTCTACAAATAGCCAAATTGGCTAAAACGACCTTAACAAAAAACTAACGAAGTGCGATTTCGTTAGAGTTTTGCCCAAATTTGTTTACCCTGTACCTTTTGCAGGTTTTCACCACGCCCTATCGCACAAAGCGTTTCTTGAAAGGCGTTGTCACTTTAGCAGTTTTGGTTCTGCATTTTTCGAGCCTATGCGCTGACAACATAGCAAAACTGTTAAACGGATTTGAGAGTTCGTGCACACTATGTTTGAGAGAGTGAAGTGCACCGATTAACAGGTAATGCTATTGCGTACAGGCAAATTCAAAAGTTTGGTCAAACAACCGCTCCTTTTTAAAGAATTTTGCCCAACGATAGGTGAGAAAAGTATACAGCAAAAGTATAGGAAAGTCAAACAAAACAAAAAAACTCTTGCCAAGCCGACCAAAGCACGCAAGAGTTCAACACCAAATCTCAAGAAAGAAGTGGATACATAAATTATACACTGCTTCTTTCTTAAAGTCAAGAAAGGACTGAAATTTATGATAAAAAACACAACCATTGAAGCTGACAGCGTACAGATTAAAATCGTTGTCAATAAAAATCCTCTCAACCGACAGAAGGGTAGAAATGCCATTATCCGAATCAAAGAAGATGTGTATGATGACCTTGTTAAGCTCAGTGTTGAGACAGGAATGCACATAAGTGAGCTTGCCTCAGAAATGCTCCGTTTTGCAAAGGATAAAACTGCCGTTATTGAAAGGACCATAGGTTTCGGCAGTGTACCTGAAGACCTTGAGGAAACTGTAAGCACAACAACCACACCACAAGAAAACTGACAAGCCGTAAGAGCATAAGAATTAAGCGAGGTGATACACATGGCTAAGAAGTATGTTAAGAAAAAGCCTGAATATACAGTTGAATTATATTTTGACAAGCGTGACGGCAGTGAGCCGGTACGGTGGGAAACTCTCACACCGGAAGAGGTTGCAGAGATACACAGAAAAATGGAAGCTAACCTCAGTTCGGCCATGTCAAGGTATTATCAGGCTCACCCGGAAGCTCTCGAGGCTTGGCGATAAAAACGAAAAGGAGATGTTAATAATGCCTGAAATATTCAGCAATTTTGTGTACACTGCCGTGTTCATTGGGTTAACACTCGGACTCGGCATCGTATTCGAAAAACAGCTTATCACAGTTGAAGATAAGTTTGATAAATGGTTTGAGGGGGTAAAGAACAATGTTCGTAAGCAAAAAGAAGTTAAAAGCTCTCGTTGATGAGAATATGGCTCTTAAGAAAGAGAACCGCCGCCTGATGGCTGAGAATAACAGACTCTCTGACAGCAACCTTGATTTATGGTATGAGAACATGCTGCTCAATGTCAAACTTCATAAAAAAGAGAGCAAGGTGCCCGGAGCATATTTCTATGAAGCCGCAAAACAAGTTAATCGCATTAAATGTAATTCGGATTGAATTAAATCAATCCGCAATATGAGGGCGTAGTCAAGCGGAAAAGACATCAGATTTTGACTCTGACATTCGTAGGTTCGAATCCTGCCGCCCTTGCCAGTGGCTATATGCCACAGAGATGGCCTTTCCTTTTAGATGAGACACGGCGAATGTACAGAAGTAGCCCCACTGCTTTTGTATTACTCTCGGAATTCGTGCGGTGAAAATCCGTCGCCCGTCAGAGCGTATCTGACACTTATGGGAATGTGCTACGGCAGCAGGGAACTCCCCATCTTACCCTACAAAGAAAGTTCAACTCTTTCCATTCCCAATCTTTTTAATTTTATGTTTGAGGAGGTGAAAAATATGGCTGAAAAAACAATACCTTTGTGCGGTGTGTTTTTGAGTAGTTTTCCAAAGCAGACCCAATCCGATAAACAAGAGGTTTGTACTAAGTGCGGTGTTTATGAAGCTATGCAGACTCTTAACGGGCGCAAAGAAACAAGTGTACTTCGTGAACTTGTTGAAAAAGAAATGGGAGAGACAACAGATAGCGAAATACTTTCAGTTGTTCCTGAAGCTACTCAGAAACTCATCTGGATTATAGACAGAGAGGGCACTGCAAACGGAAAAAGACTTACTGCTGAGTATTATGCAAAGCTTATAGCTGAGCGAATTATCGCAGAACGTTTCATTGAGAAACGAAAAAAAGAAGCGTACCGCAAGAGCGGACACGCCTCAAATCATATTTATTATTCTATCACAATACCACAGAAAAATCAATAAGGAGTTTTAAAAATGTGCGAATACTGCAGAACAACACCGCATCACCCGAGATGTCCTTTAGCGGACAAGCCTGAATCAGACATCAGTTGTGAATGCTGTAATGGAGAAATTGTGCCTGGTGACGAATACTTTGAAGTCAATGGTAACTATTATCATCTGACTTGTGTTGAAACGCTGAGTACAAGCGAACTGCTTAATATTTTCGATTGTGATGTAAAAATCAAGGAGGATTTTTATGGATAACCCGAATACGACGGAAACCCAAAATACTGCTGAACTTGTTAAGGTTGTACAGTTGCCTATCATTGTTCAACAGTTTCAGCTTATAAGTGAAAAGCTCAAGGAAGAAGCTGACTATATACTTTCTCTTGAATGTAACGAAGATACATACAAAGAAGTAAAGAAATTCAGAGCTGCATTTAACAAGCAGTATGAGGCATTAGACGACAAACGCAAGGAAGTAAAAAAACAGATTCTTGCACCCTATAATGAGTTTGAGGAAATGTTTAACAAGTACATCAAGAGTGTATTTGACCCTGTTAAAGCCGAGGTTTCACAGAAGGTTACCGATGTTGAAAACGGCTTAAAAGCCGCAAAGCGTGCTAATGTGGCTGAATACTTTTACGAGTATATCAAAGCCAAAGGAATTGACTTCCTTGACTTTGGTGATATGAACCTCAACATCAACCTCACCGTAAAAGAAACGGCGCTTAAAAAAGAAGTTAAAGAAAAGGTTGATGAAGTTGCAAAAGCGCTTGAAGCTATCAACGGACTCGATAACAGTGCAGAGGTGCTTGTTGAATATAAAAAGTGTCTCAATTTTGCTCAGGCGGTTTCTATTGTTGCCGAGCGTAAAAAGGCAATTGAAGAAGAGTTGCAGCGTGCTCAGGCCACTCAAGTACAGAATGAAGTGCAGGCTGAGAGTGTTGCCAAGGTTGAAGAAGCTATCGAGGAGTTTAAAGCTCCTACAGTGGAAGAAACACCTGAACTGCCTGTGCAGAAATTTGTAACATGCTTTAAAGTTTTGGGCACTCTTGAACAACTGCAGACTCTTAAAAAGTTCTTGAAAGAAAGAGGATATGAATATGAACAACTTACCAATACAGACAGCTAAACAGCCTAAGTTTTCAGTTGCAATTACAACCAAAGGCTATCAGAAGCTTATCAACAATACACTCAAAGATCCCGAGCGAGCTAAGCGTTTCATTGCATCTATCACAAGTGCGGTTGCAGTAAACCCCGCTTTGCAGGAATGTGAGGCAGGCTCAATTCTTGCCGGCGCACTTCTTGGTGAAAGCCTTAATCTTTCACCCTCACCTCAGCTCGGACAGTATTATCTCGTACCTTTTAAAAGCAAAGAGAAAAAAGACAGAAACGGAAATGTCATTTCTCCTGAGACAGTAAAAGCGCAGTTTATTATCGGCTACAAAGGATATATTCAGCTTGCACTTCGTAGTGGTGCCTACGCTGATCTTGATGTTATGGAAATTCGTGAAGGTGAGTACCAGGGCAAACATAAAACAACCGGCAAGCCTCAGTTCAGCTTTATCGAAGATGATGACGAGCGTGAAAACTTACCTGTAGTGGGTTATATGGCTTATTTTGAATACCTCAACGGATTCCGCAAGGTACTCTATTGGTCGAAAGCTAAGATGATGAATCACGCTGACAAATATTCACCTGCGTATTCAACTAAAGCCCATCAAAAGATTATTGACGGTGAGATAGCCGAAAAAGATATGTGGAAGTATTCCTCATTCTGGTATAAAGACTTTGACGATATGGCAAAAAAAACTTTACTTCGTCAGCTTATACAGCGTTGGGGTGTTATGAGCACAGAAATGCAGATGGCATTCGATAAAGACATATCTATGGCAAGTTTTGATACAAGCGGAGATATTGTTACTGAACCTGAGCCACCACTTCTCACTGAGTCCGACGATGTGCCACCTTTAACTCCCGATTTTGAAGGGGTTGCAGAGCAGGTAAATTTAGATGACTTGCCCGATTAATTATAACATTGTTGCCACAGGCTCCAAAGGAAATGCAGTAATTATCAATGACTACATTCTTATTGATTGCGGAGTTTCATTCAAAGTAGTAAAGCCTTATTATAAGAAACTTAAACTTGTTTTACTGACTCACATTCACGGTGACCACTTCAATAAAACAACGATTAAGAGGCTTGCTTTGGAACGACCTACACTTCGATTTGGTTGTGGCCGTTGGTTAGCTGAGCCTTTGGTAGCCTGCGGGGTACCTAAAGAAAATATTGATATTCTCGAAGCCAATGTCAATAACTGTTACGGACCGTGTTCTGTAATTCCTGTTCAGCTTGTTCATAATGTTCCGAATTTTGGCTATAAAATCCATTTTGCTAAAGGCGGCAAGATGATTTATGCCACTGATACAAACAACCTAAACGGTATCTCAGCGTGGCATTATGACCTTTATATGATTGAGGCAAATTACGAGGATGAAGAGATAACAGAGCGCATAAGGCAGAAAAAAGAAAATGGTGAATATGCCTATGAGCGTAGAGTTATTCATAATCACCTTTCAAAAAAGAAGTGTGATGATTTTATTTACAACAATATAGGAACCAACGGAATTTATGTGTATATGCATACACACAAGGAGGATGAAGAAGTTGACAGTCACAGCGAAAATACTTAAGTATGACGGACGTCAACTTCTCGTCATACCTGATGAGAGCATATCAAGGGAGCTTTCTCAAAAAGGCATTGAAACTGTAGAAATAAGACTCAATGACGGCAGAAGAATCTCAAATGAGCAGCGCAGAAAGATTTTTGCAATTATCAGAGATATAGCCTTGTGGAGTGGTGATGAACCTGAGGCTCTAAGACCATTCTTAACATTGGATTTTGCTATAAAGAACAATCTTGAGGATTTGTTCAGTCTTTCTGATGTAGATATGACAACAGCGAAAGAGTTTATTACATATCTAATTGAGTTTTGTTTTTATCACAATATACCGACAAAAGATACGCTGCTTAATCAGACAGATGATATCGGAAAATATCTTTATCAGTGTCTTGAACATCGTAAATGTGCAATATGTAATGCACCGGCAGAAGTACACCATGTTGACCGTGTAGGTATGGGTCGTGACAGGGAGCATATCGTTCATGTCGGTCTTAAAGCAATTGCATTGTGCAGACATCATCACGATATAGCTCACATTGATGAAAAAGGCTTATTTGAGCAGTTTTATGTGTACGGAATAAAACTTGACAAGTATCTTTGTCAAAGGCTCAGATTAAGGCGTAAAACGAAACAGAGGTGATAAGGTGGCTCGCCAAACAAAGAGTGGGATTGATTATTTTCCTCTTGATGTTTCTATGGATGATAGTATGAAGCTTATTGAAGCTGAATTTGGTTTAAAAGGATTTGCAGTAGTAGTTAAACTCTGGCAGAAAATATACGGCGGAGAAGGTTATTACTGTGAATGGACAGAAGAGGTTGCATTACTGTTTAAAAGCGAAGTTGCACTGGGTGGTGATGTTGTCTCTGAAATAGTAAACGCTTCTATAAGAAGAGGTATTTTTGACAAAGAAAAGTTTGATAAATACGGAATATTAACTTCGAGAGGAATACAAACGAGGTATTTTGAAGCTACTAACCGTAGAAAAGAACTTAAAGTCAAAAAACAATATCTCTTAATAAATGTTGACAAAAAACATCTAAATGCAGACATTAATCCGCAAAATGTAAACATTAATGAAGAAAATGCAGACATTAATCCGCAAAGTAAAGTAAAGAAAAGTAAAGTAAAGAAAAGTAAAGAAAATAATATATCGCCCGAAATTCCTTCGGAATTGTCTGAGGCGTGGAATGCTTATGTTGAAATGCGTAAGAAGAATAAGAAGCCTCTTACTGATTATGCAAAACAACTTGCATATAAGAAGTTGATGGACTTATCAAGCAACAACTTTGAAACAGCCAACGCCATACTGCAGCAATCTGTTCTTAATTCTTGGCAAGGATTATTTTCTCTTAAGGAGGTGAATGGTAATGGAAGGTCCGGTGAACTTCAGAGAAATAGCGGGGATAAACAATACAAATACGGTGAAACCCTTGGATGAGTGGGTACAGGAACAATGTGAAACCGAAAACTCAAAAGAGGGTAACCTTACCGGGTACGACTGTGAGAAGTGTAAAAACAGAGGTTACATATCAAAAGTTAATAACTTAATGCTTGTGACTTCCCGTTGTGAGTGTATGGATATCAGAGAAACCCTTAGAAGAATAAAAGAGAGTGGCTTTGGTGAAGCCATAAAGAAATATGCATTTGATAACTTCAAAACTGAAACAAAACTCACAAAGCGTATAAAAGAGATTTCCTTGGAGTATCTCAATGCAGTGAGATACGGCAAAAGTCAATGGTTATTTATCGGCGGACAATCAGGTGCAGGTAAAACTCATATCTGTACTGCAATATCGACGGAATTGATTGAATCAGGTAAAACTGCAAGGTATATGGTGTGGCCTCAAGATGCACCGACTATTAAAGCAAATATCAACGACAGCGAGCTTTATCCTATACTTATCAATCCGCTTAAAAAGTGCGATGTGTTATACATTGATGATTTATTCAAAATAGGTGAGGAAAAGGGTGAAAAAGTTAAACCGTCGCCGGCTGATATCCGATTAGCTTTTGAAATTATTAATTACCGTTCTTTGCAATCAAAAACAATTACCATTGTATCCTCAGAATTTGCCCTTGATGAAATCATTGCTATTGACAGAGCTTTAGGCAGTCGAATAAAGCAACTGAGTGAGGGTTACATTATGAATATACCTAACAAGGAAGAGTACAACTACAGATTAAGGAAGGTTGAATATGATGAGTAACTTATTTGATATTGGTAAGGACTATAAATCCCTTGCCGTAGAAAAAATTGACCGGGAGCTTAAAGAATTCGAAGGTGATAATTACGGTAAAGCTGTTTACACCTATGTGGCAAATGCTCTTCGGGAATTCTGCAACCAGAGCGATGTTTTTGCTACAGCTCTTTATAAAACCAAAAGAAGTCTCTCGGACTGTATAAGAGAAATAATGAGAGGTTGCGGTAAGAGCATATCAGATATTGAAGTTTACAGGCGTGCCGCAAAGCTTTATTTCCCTAATTCTGAGGTGGAATTCATTATGAAAATTTCAATCGTAGGTGATGAGCCTGATGAAAAATACCTCTCGAAAGAGTCCAAAACAGAAAAAGAAAAGAAACCGAGTGAAGCTGTTAAGACACCCGCAAAAAAGAAACAAGACAATGTTATACAGCTTTCGTTGTTTTAAGGTGGCTCGATATGTTAATTAAAGCAGTATTAAAAAAAGTCCCTTCTTGTGAATGCCCCACATTCAGCAAGAAAGAACTTCAGAAAGTCCAATATATAGCCACCGCAAAAGTTGTTGAAGCCGACAGATGCGGAGAGATATTGGTTGTTGATTATTATAGCTCAAAAGATAAAAAATTGCAAGTTCGATTTTTTAGCGACGGCAAAAATTATATTTCATATGTTATCGATGATAATAAATGGACAGAGATAACCATAGCAAATCTCATAAATGCTGATTGTGCAAGCACCGAAAAAGACCGCAAACTTGCAGCTAAATTCTTAGGCTTATCTGTGGAAGTAGCAAACTACAATGTTTGGATAGGTTATAAGTGTGTCGATGGTATGAGGGCTGTTTGTTCTCGATTTATAGCTAACATTAGTCAAAAGCAAAGCAGGAAAGCAAGTGACAGAAAGTATGAAAAAAAGAAACTTCATTTTTCTATGTTCCCTAAAGACTATGGTGGTAAACTTGACACATTTTGTGAAAATAAGGTGTTTGATGCGGCCTATATTTTCTTTTCTAAACTTGATAAAAAGCGAAAAAGAAAAGCCGTTTGCACGCATTGCGGCAAAAACTTCACACTGTCAGCTGATGTGAAACATAAACAGATAGGGGAGTGCCCTAAATGTCACCATAAGATCCAGTATTGTGCAACGCGATATTACC
>JAZSMR010000141.1:0-1550 GCA_045535965.1 Acutalibacteraceae bacterium | reverse complement strand
TTCAATCATAAATAGTGCAGAGACTTGTATGCCTCGGATATGTCATAATATCCACGGTGTACAAGTCTTTCGTTTGTTATGGTGTGGGTAAGTATGCCACTCCCCGCAACCGCCCAATAGCCTTTTCGAGTATTTCCGTTTCGGTATGCTTTCCAGTCGGGCATTCCTAACTTCTTTAGATTTTCTACCCTCGTTCTCGGTAACTTCCACTGCTTCCAAATATACATCCGTATCCTTCTGCGAAGCCACTCGTTCCACCTTTCCATATCGCTCTTCATTTCCGCTATTCCGTAATATCCAAGCCATCCTCGCATAAATACCTCAATGTTATGAAACACGGTATCAAGCTTTCTGCCTTGACTTCGGGAAGTAAGCCTTTTCAGCTTCTCTTTGGCTTTCTTCTTGGCTTTGCTATGAACTCGGATATATGTACCGTTTCTGTTCCTTCCCACCGCAAAACCAAGAAACCGAAATTTCGGATTGAATAGACGCTTACCGCTCGGCTCTTTTCGGTGTTTACCTTGAGCTTTAATTTCTTCTCAAGATACTGCGTACTTGTTCCGAGCAGTCTTTCTGCCGCACGAATACTCTTTGCTAAAAGGATGATGTCATCCGCATAGCGAATTACCTTTACTCCTCTGCCCTCAAATTCCTTGTCGAATTTGTCGAGATAGATATTTGCAAGCAACGGTGAGAGATTTCCTCCTTGCGGTGAGCCTTCTTCCGTTCTCATTACGATACCGTTCTCCATTACTCCGCTTTTAAGATGTTTCTTGATGAGGTCTATGAGCCTCTTATCTTTAATATCTTGGCGAAGCATATTCATAAGAAGTTCGTGGCATAGTGTGTCGAAGTATTTGGAGAGGTCGAGACATACTGCAAATTTGTACCCCTCGTCCGCATACTCCTTCACTTTGAGTATTGCATCCTTTGCGCTTCTGTGCGGTCTGTAGCCGTAGCTTCCGTCTGAAAACTTTGGCTCATAGATTGGTGTTAGCACTTGCGCTATTGCTTGTTGGATAATGCGGTCTATTACCGTTGGTATTCCAAGCTTTCTTACACCACCGTTATCCTTTGGGATTTCTACTCTGCGCACGGGTGACGGTTTGTATTTCCCGTTCCTTATACTTTCAAGCAGTTCATCCCTATGTTCTTTCAGCCAAGGAAGTGCTTCATCTACGGTCATTCCGTCTATTCCGCCTGCTCCCTTATTGGCTTTTACTCGCTTGTAGGCTCTATTGAGATTATCTCTGTCAAGTACCTGTTCAAGCAAGTCTGCACCGTCTCTTTCTTCAAGCTTTTGACCCTCGGTACTGTACGCTTCTGCATACTCTTTGTGTTCCACACTATCCCTTTGCAGGAAGCCACCGTTTTCGGTGTATTCCGTTTTCATCATTTACTTAAGACTTATGATTGTTCAGTCCTTCCCGAAAAAAAAACTCTCGGTACTATGACCTCTGCTGACTTCTCATAGTTCGTTGTTACTACAGATTTCTCTGCCTATGAGACCTCCTCGGGTAAGCGTAATCACCTTCACCTCATATATCTGC
>JAZSMR010000078.1:0-7499 GCA_045535965.1 Acutalibacteraceae bacterium | reverse complement strand
AATTCCAAATTGGTTTACACTTCCTCAAGAGTTGCTGCTCTCTTTTCAGCGAGCTCAACAAGCATCTGCTGCTGAAGCTTACCGTGAATGGGATAAAGCAGGAATGAGATACCGTAAAGACCTCTTGCCAATGCGGGAAGTATACAGAATACTATCCAGATACCACGGAGAATGCCCGGGTCTGTGTTGGGGACAGCGTTACCTGCTTCGTCAAGAAGCGCCTCGTAGTGAATCCACTCGAAAACAAGACCTGAAAGAGCACCTGTAACTGTACCTGCAAGCTTTGTAAAGTAACCCTGTACAGTTGTAACGAGAGCCTCGTTACGAAGACCGTGCTTCCATTCCATATAGTCCAGGGCATCGGCTGTAAGAATGGGGTTACATATTGTGATAATCTTATTTGGAAGACCTGCAATTGTGAGAAGCAGGATTACACCGATAAGGTTGAGGACCTTGCTGTCACCGAAGTTATCGGAGAAAATTGCACCGTTGGGATAACCCAGGGCAAAGAGAAGGCAATATGCAAACAAGCCGAAAAGACCTGCTGCGATAGCTGTTGTTCTTGCACCGAATTTTCTTACGAGCTTACCTGCAACAGGCACCATAAAGTAGTTGGGGATACCTGTGAAAAGACCTGCGAGACCGCCGTTTGCATAAGAACCTGTGTTGTTAAGCCAGAAGAAGGTCTCTGTTGCACCGCCCACTGACTTGAAGTTGTTGAAGAAGTCGGAAAGGATAATTGCAAGAAGAGGTCTGTTGGTGAAAATGTTTTTAAGTGAGCCCCATACTGAGGTTTTCTGCATTTCTTCACGGCTCTGAAGAGGAATTCTTTCTCTCATATTGAAGAAGCCGTAAACAGCAAAGAATGCTGAGAAGATAAGCATAAAGCCTGCAAAGCCCTTATAGATACCTGTCTGTGAAATGTTGGGAGTAATCTTCGGAACAAGCGTCAGTATAAACGGTAGCAGTGACGGAAGCCATACACCGAAGAGCTCGAAGAATTTCGTGGTAATAATAAGATTGTTTCGTTCGTTTATATTCGGCGTGATGTTGTAAATCATAAGATTCCACGCGCCGAAGTAGCTCATACCGAGGCCGTAGATGATTGTTGCAATACCGAAGTAAATGCTCAGAGCCATACCCTCAAGGTTGGGGGTTGAATACATCATAAAACCGCCGAGTATCCACAGAGGAAGCGGAAGAATGAAGAAGGGCTTTACACGTCCCCAGCGTGTTCTTGTACGGTCAATGATAAGACCTGAGATTGTATCGTCAAGGGCGTCGTAAATTGTTGTGAATGATGCAATAGCCGCATAAGCGTTACCGCTGACGCCTGCATACTGCATAAGGAAGGTCTGCTTACTGTTGTTGATAAACTGAGAAAGGTTCTTCTGACCGAAGTTAACCAGCACATAAGCTGCGATTTCCTTAGGTCTGAGATATCTCTTTTTAGTGTAGGCTAATTTATCCAGGAGCTCTTCTTCGGAAAGCTCGTTTTCCTGAAGAGAAATTGTATTAACTTGATCTGACATTTTATCACTCTTTCAAATGTTTTTCTGTTTTCTCTTATTTCTTTTCGCTTTTTTCGAGAGCTTCTTTAGCTTTTCTGACCCTTTCAGCCTGCTCTTCTTCTTTTTTCTTTTCAGCCTCAAGCCAGGCTTCTTCTTTTCTCTTGCGTTCAGCTTCTTCTTTTTCTTCCTTGAGACGCACCTTTTCGAGTCTTGCCTTTTCAAGGTCTTCTTCGCTTGTGATAGCCGAGGAGCTGACAATCACATTGCCAACTGTAGCCACAACAAGCAGTGCGATGTATACGAAGATACCCCACATAGCGTCTGCGGAAGCATTTACAAATTCAAGCTCAGCGATTGCAAAGGACTCTGCCGAAGCCGCTGCCGTACCTGCCATAATGAACATAGCTGCTGCGCCTGCCGCAAAGAGAATGCTGATGATATCTGTAATCCACGCCGCCTTTGTACCGGGCTTTGTGAATCTTATCAGAGGCATAAAGAAAGCCGCTACGATAACCACAATGCTCAGAAGCATCAGTAAAAATCCGCCTATTATGTAAAGCACGGGACCCTCAAGTGACGACAGGATACCGCCGATATTTTTAAAGAAGGGAACAAAAAACTTCAGAGTGCTTGTACCGTCTGTGAAAAGACCGAGCAGATCAAAATTGAGAGTATCCTTTTCACTTGCCACATAAGCCCATGGCAGAATGAAGCCGATTGCCGGAATCAGAGACATCACAAGACGTATTATTCTCATCTTTGTTCCGAAAAGTGAATATTTCAGTAAATTCAGCTTTCCGTAAAATGAAGCAAATTTAGCTTCAGCTATTGCACTGTCTTCTTCCAGACGTGCTTCCCAGTTGTAGTTGGGGATATTTGCCTTGCAGTAGGGACACTCTGCTTTGATATGGTAAAGTCTGAGCTTCTTACCGCAAGCGGGACACTTGCTTGCCATATTAACATCCTTTCATATATGCAATATTTAGTATATTGTATAATTTTTACTGTCAAAAGTCAAGATTTTTATAGGTGACTGCACATTTTTTTGTTTTTAGAAAGCATTATTTTTCTCCCGCAACTTTTTTCACGAAAGTATTTGACCTTTAGATAAAAGTGTAGTATAATATTTTATCAATGTATGCTCAGTGCATATAAACAATAAATTTTTAAATCCGAAAGGAGAAATATCCAAAATGGATGACCCCGGAAGTATAATCTTCAATCTGGTCCTGTTATTTGTTCTTATTCTTGTCAACGCCTTTTTCGCAATGAGTGAAATTGCAATTATCTCACTTAACGACAATATGATTGACAAGCTTGCTGATGAAGGCCACAAAAAGGCAAAGCTCATCAAAAAGCTCACTGAAAACCCCAGCAACTTCTTATCCACTATTCAGATAGGTGTAACCCTTGCAGGCTTCCTTACATCGGCAAGTGCATCAACAACCTTTGCAGAAATGCTGACCGATGCAGTAATGACAGCTGCTCCCACACTCCCCCGAGGAATCATAAACGGTGTCAGCGTTGTTGTTATCACCGTGATTATGTCCTACTTCTCTCTTGTACTCGGTGAGCTTGCACCCAAGCGTATGGGTATGCAGAAGCCTGAGGAAATCGCATACAAGGTAGTGGGCATTCTTCTCGTTGTAAAGAAGTTTACCGCCCCATTTGTAAAGATACTTTCATTCTCCACCAACGCTGTTGTACGCCTTTGCGGCTTTGACCCCAACGCCAACGAGGACGTTGTAACAGAGGAAGAAATCAGAATGATGGTTGACGTAGGTGAGGAAAAGGGTGTTATTGAAAACATACAGAAAGAGATGATAAACAACATCTTCGAGTTTGACGACATTGACGTTACCGACATTATGACTCACAGAACGGATATGATAGCTGTTGAGGATACGGACACTCTCGAGGAGCTTGTAAATCTTTCAATCGAGCACGGCTACTCACGTATACCCGTCTATCACGAAGACCAGGACAACATCATCGGTGTTGTTTATATAAAAGACCTTCTCAAATACGTTTCAAAGGCAATGCCCAAGAACGAAAGCCCCAAAACCTTTATGCGCGAGGCTTACTACGTACCCTCAAGCAAGAACTGCGGTAAGCTTTTCAACGAAATGACGGAAAAGCGCATACAGATGGCAGTTGTTGTTGACGAATACGGCGGCACGGCAGGCATCGTCACAATGGAAGACTTAGTCGAGGCAATCGTAGGCAACATCAGAGACGAATACGACGACGAGGAAGAGGAGATCATCGAAGAGAGCGAAAACCTTTTCACCATTGACGGCACAGCCTACATCGAAGAGGTCAACGAGCTTGTGGGTGAAATCATACCCGAGGGCGACTACGACACACTGGGCGGCTTCATCATCAGTCTTCTGGACTTCCTGCCTCAGGACGGCGATATGAACGAGGTCACCTACGAAAACCTCAAGTTCACCATTCTCGACGTTGAGGACAGACGTATCGGCAAGGTACGCGTTGAGATTACTCCCCTTGAAGACAAAGAGGATGAATAAAATTAGCAATTAGTAATTAGCAATTAGCAATGTGGACGCGGGTTGACATACTGCCATCGGTCAGTTTTTCCCGCAGATAAAACTTTCTCAAAGCGAGAAAAGAGAAGATATATAAGAGGCAACTTGAAAGGTTGTCTCTTTTTTATTTGGTGTCACCTTCGGTGCTATTGAACCCTTCCGTCACTTCGTGACACCTTCCCTTTCAGGGACGGCAAGGCTATGGTGGCACCTTCAGTGCTATTATAATTGTGAAGCGAAGCGACCCTAATTGCTAATTGCTAATTACTAATTGCTAATTCAAACTAAACCCTACAAGTGTTGACAAACTGCACCTATTATGTTATATTATAATTATGTTAACGGAGTTAACAAATAATTTATTTATCGAAAGGAAAATGGAAAACATGAAAAAAACTAAAAAGTCCATAAGTTTAATTATGGCAATACTTATGCTTTTATCGGTGGTACCGATATCGGCAAGTGCGTACGAAACAGATGGTTATTTCTACTATAGTGTTTATATGGGAGATCTGTTTTCGCGTTATGTTGAAATTTTTAAGGTTGATACCGCTATCAGTGGAAATATCACTATCCCTGAGGAATTAGGCGGTTACAAAGTTGAAAAAATCGGTGATTCTGCATTCAAGAATTGTACAAATCTTACCGGGGTAACCATCCCCAATAGCATTACAACAATCGGCAATAACGTATTCGAGGGCTGCACAAGCCTTGCGAGTGCAACCATCCCCGATAGCGTTACAACAATCGGCACAAATGCATTTAAGGGTTGCACGAGCCTTACGAGCATAACAATACCTAACAGTATTACAAGTATTGGAGATTATACATTCTATGGCTGTGAAAAACTTACAAATGTAACACTACCCCAAGATGTTACAAGTATTGGTGAATATGCGTTTTATAATTGTAGTAACCTTACAGCTATAGCAATACCTGCCGCTGTTACAAGTATTGGTGAACGTGCGTTTTATAATTGTAGTAACCTTACAGCTATAGCAATACCTGCCGCTGTTACAAGTATTGGCAAATATGCGTTTTATAATTGTAGTGAGCTTACAGATATAGCAATGCCTAACAATATTACAAGTATCGGAATCGGTGCATTTGACAATTGTTCGAGTCTCGAAAGAATAACAATCCCTGCCAACTTTACATCTATTCCCAACGGTTGCGGATTGCTTAGCTCCTCCAGACTCAAAAGCATAACTGTAGATGTAAACAACACTGCTTTTTCAAGCGACAGCTATGGAGTGCTTTTTAATAAAGACAAAACACAACTTATAAAATATCCATCACTTTGCACAGCCACATCTTACTCTATCCCGAGTGGAGTTAGAAGCATCAGCTCCGGCGCGTTCGATGGTTGTGTCTACCTTCTTAAATTAACAATACCTAGTGGCATTACAGCTTTTGGACTTTCCGAATGCTTAAAGCTTGAAGAAATAGTTATTCCGGACAGTGTTACCTCTCTTACAATCAGTGGATGCATGCTTCTTTCAGATATGACTATTCCTGACAGTGTTACGCATCTTGTTCTCGACCGTTGCTCAAATCTTCGAGAAATAGATATTCCTGACAGTGTTACATATCTTGTTCTCCGTAGTTGCACAGCTCTCCAGGAAATAGTTGTTCCTGACAGTGTTACAAGTATTGTTGATGGTGCTTTCTCCTCTTGCTATAACCTCAGAAGTATAACAATTCCTGGAAGTGTTACAAGTGTTGGTAGTAATGTGTTCAATTCTTGTGATTTATTAAAAGCAATACATTTTGAAGGCACACGTGCACAATGGGAAGCATTAGCAGTTGACGGTGTACCCGAAGGTGCAATTATATATTATTACGATGGTCCTATTGATGAGCATACCCACAATTATAATACAATAGTTAACGGTAACAACTATGAAAACAGATGTACTGAAACATGGGAAGAGTTGCATTATTGCAGCTGCAACAATTACATTATCGAGTATATTGACCCTGCTCATACTCCTGTAACTGACGAAGCTGTAGCTCCCACCTGTACAGCAACAGGTCTTACAGAAGGCTCTCACTGCTCAGTATGTAATGACGTGCTTGTTGCTCAGGAAGTAGTACCTGCTCTTCCCCATACAGAAGTAACAGATGCATATGTTGCTCCTACTTGCACAGAAACAGGCCTCACAGAAGGCTCACACTGCTCCGTATGTAATGGAGTGATTGTTGCTCAGGAAGTAATTGATGCACTTGGCCATACAGAAGTAATTGATGAGGCTGTAGCTGCCAACTGTACCGAAACAGGCTTGACAGAAGGCAAACACTGCTCCACATGCAGTAAGGTGTTGGTCGCTCAGGAGATAGTGCCTATTACCCATGTTGAAGTAATTGACAAGGGCATATCGGCTACTTGTACAGCAACAGGTCTTACAGAAGGTAAGCACTGTTCTCGTTGTAATACAGTACTGGTTGCTCAGACAGAAATACCTGCTCGCGGTCATTTAGAAAGAACACTTCCCGCTGTAGCTCCCACTTGCACAGAAACAGGTCTTACAAAAGGTACAGGCTGTTACAGATGTAGTGAAATTTTCGTTGCACAGGAAGTTATTCCTTCACTTGGTCATACAGAGGTAACAGATTCTGCTGTGGCAGCTACTTGTACAAAAACAGGTCTTACAGAAGGTAAGCACTGCTCCACATGCAGCACCGTCTTAGTTAAACAAGAAACTGTACCTTCACTGGGTCATAAAAAAGTAATAGATACTGCCGTGGCGGCAACTTGCACAGAAACAGGTCTTACACAGGGTTCACACTGCTCCACTTGCGGCTATGTATTTACTGCTCAGAAAACAACTCCCGCACTCGGTCATTCATCAACAACGGATAAAGCTGTAGCTGCTACCTGCACAAAAACAGGTCTCACAGAAGGCTCACATTGTTCGAGATGCAACACCGTGCTTGTTGCGCAGGAAGTAGTACCTGCTCTCGGACATAAAGAAGAAACTTATTACGGATCTGTGCCCACTTGTGAAAAAACAGGTCTTACCAACGGTAAACGTTGCAAAGTATGTTATACTGTCACAGTAAAAAGAGAGGTAATTCCTGCTAAAGGCCACAGCTTTACTCAGTATAATTCAGACAACAATGCAACTTGTTACAGTGACGGAACCAAGACAGCCAGATGTAATAATTACGACGGTTCTTACAGATGCGGCAAAACAGATGTAGTAACCGTTCCCGGAACAAAGACATCTAATCATACCGACAACAACCATGACGGTATCTGCGATAAGTACCAGTGTAAAGCCGACCTGACCAAAGATTGCGGTCACCTTTGCCATAAGGGCGGATTCTGGTATAAATTCTGCTTATTCTTCTGGAAGCTCTTCAAGATGAACAAGACCTGTGCTTGCGGCATGTATCACTATTAATACCTAACCAACTAACAAAAAACTCAAAGCGG
>JAZSMR010000115.1:0-49727 GCA_045535965.1 Acutalibacteraceae bacterium | reverse complement strand
ATTACCGTTTCTGTCAGTTACCTGATAGTAGCTGTAGGGCTCGAAGTATCTGCCGCCGTTGCCGAATGTAGCGAAAGCAGCTGCCATTTCGAGAGTTGTAACACCTGTGTTTGTACCGCCAACTGCAAGAGGGCTGAGGTCCTTATCTTTCTCACCGAGATTAAGGTGGAATTTTTCATTGCAATATCTGAAGCCTGCAGGAACACCGAGCTGCTCTTTGAGAATTCTTACAGGGATTGTATTAAGTGAACGTACAAGACCTTCTTCAACAGTAAGATAATCCCCTGAACCGTGATCGCCGTTAAAGTTTCTCGGCCAGTCCTGACCGTTGTTGTATTTTTCGAGTGCCTTATCGTGAATAAGTGACGAGGGAGTAATCAGGCCCTGATCAATAGCGGGAGCATATACACCGAGAGGCTTGATTGATGAACCGGGCTGTCTCTTTGCTCTCTGGTCAACAGCTCTGTTATAAACTCTGTTAGCCGTCTTTTCGCCTGTACCGCCGACGAGAGCTACAATTCTGCCCTGATAGTCCATAACTGTCATTGATGAGTCGGGGTATTCACCGTATTCGTCCTTGGTGGAATAAGGGAAGCCTGTTCTGTTTTTGTATGCGCTTTCAAGAGTCTTCTGAACACTCAGATCAACAGCGGCATAAATCTTAAGACCGCCGTAATATACCTTACGGAGAGCCTCGTTATAGTCGTAGTTGTATTCCTTCTGTAAGTCTGCGATAACCTGATCAACTACATATTCCTCATACCATGACAGAATATCGTCATCGTTTTCGGGGTTATCGTCAGAGGCAGTGTTTGAACTGCCTTTTGGTTTAACCTTTGTATCAATGTTGGTATATTTATCGTGCTGTTTCTGAGTGATTTTGCCTTCCTCAAGCATCTTATCAAGACAGGTATTCTTTCTCTTCATACATAGCTCAAAATCCGCATAAGGGTTCTTGCTGTAGGGAGACTGAGTGATACCTGCAAGAGTTGCACATTCAAGAAGAGTAAGGTCGCTTACATCTTTACCGAAGTAGGTTTCAGCGGCAGTTTTAACGCCGTAACAGCCTGCACCGAGAGAAACAGTGTTGAGGTACGCTTCAAGTATCTCTTTCTTTGAGTAGTGCTTCTCAAGGTTGAGAGCTCTTATGATTTCGTTGAACTTACGGTTGAAGGTTGCCTCGTTATCGTTGGTGAGGTTTTTGATAAGCTGCTGAGTGATGGTCGAGCCGCCCTGGCCCCAACGCTCGGGAATAACGATAACGCCCACAGTACGGATAAAGTCAACACCGGGATGGTCATAGAAACGCTTATCCTCAAGGCAGATGAAAGCATTGAGGAGGTTTTCGGGCATTTCATCATAGTCAACCCATATACGGTTTTCTTCACCGTGAAGACGTGCAAGCTCAACTACATTTTTCTCGCTGTCATAGGCATACATAATCGAAGTCTGATTCTGTGAATTCTTGTAAGTATCAAGGTCGATAGCAATACCGCCGTTTACAAAAGAATCAACATAAGACAGCACAGACCCACCTACTGTAATAAAGGTGAGCATACCCGCCACGAATATACTGAAGAATATCAGAAAGAATGTGAAGAGCACCGGGTGCTTCTTTCTTCTCTTTTTCTTTTTAGCTTTTTTACCCTTTGGTACACTGTTTACCTTAGGTGCATTATCCTTTGAGTTTGTTGCCATATAGAGCAGTCCTCCGTTAGCATTTTAATAAAAAGTCATACACTGACCCATTCTTGTTTATTATAATAAATATCTTTAACTAAATCAACCTTAAAAATCCATTTTTTGTAAAAAAACAGAAAATGTAAGAAAGATTTAAGATCTTTAAGCTTTTTTACTTGACAATGATTTTTCTTTGATATATAATTGACGAGCACAAGCCGGTGTGTTGGAATTGGCAGACGAGGCGGACTCAAAATCCGTTGGTAGCGATACCGTGCGGGTTCGACCCCCGCCACCGGCACCAAAACAGAAAAATCCGAACCAAATTTTCCCAATAGGAAAAGGGTTCGGATTTTTTGTTTTATATGATTGTTCTAACGCACTATTCAAGATGAAGATAAGGCCAACATCACGGGTTATGACTTTGGTTTCAAGGTGATAAATTGCGGGTATCACCGTCTTTTCGTCATATATTTTTTTGAAGAATTATTAAAAACACCCAATGCAACAAAATGTTGCTTTACATTTTACTTGAATTAGAATATACTTTAATTGCAAGATATAGCAAAATATCAAGCCAACAACTAATAAAGGGAGGTATTGTTATGAAGAATCGAACAAAATGTTTTCTGACTGTTTTAATCACATATCTGTCAATGTGCCTTGGCTTGTGGCTTTTAGTTTACTTTTTAATAACGGCAGGCTCTGAACCGGTAATGGCTATTATTGCCGGCTTTATTGCTTCACTCGGTTTATCAACTGCAGGCATATTACTCAGAAAACAACCTAAAAGCGTATTACTGTCTTATGCGTTGACTATTGGTATCGCTTGGTGCATTGCTCCATTGGTGTACTTTATTTTGGGTAGTATTATTGGTTCATCATCCGTAATTACTGAAATAATCAACATGTCTTTATTAGCAATAGGCTTTCCGGGATTTATATTTGGTATGGCAATGGGAGAAAACTCAAATTCAAATCCAATTATAATGTATTTCATTGTTTACGGATTGTGTGGCTTGCTTCCAGTGATAATTACATTTGTTTCAGCAAAAGTTAAAAAGTCAGGTTTTCTTAAGCAGTAAAATATAATCTTACCCCTCGGAGAGTGCACTGCACCGCCTTTACGGTGGTGAGTAAGTGCGCCCTTAAGGCAATGTATCAATAGCAAAATGTTGGTTCGGATATAGATTGTCAACCCGCACCAAAAGAAAATCCGTTCACGAAAGTGGGCGGATTTTTTTTGTATTGTTCAATATTAATTATTCATCATTCATTATTCATTTTTGCAGAACGGATTTTCAAATTGCTGTAGTTACAAACCAGAATTAATACATCAACAACAGTTCTATGACAGCCACCGTACTCATCAAATAAACTATTATTCTATCAGCTTTATTTCCCTTTAGCTTAAACCATACATAATAAACAGCAAAACCTATAAGACTGCCTACAGTATTCATAATTATATCAGTTACATCGGCAGCTCCAAGCTTAAAGAGATATTGTGTAAATTCAAATATAAAACTTGAAGCCAAAGGAATTAAAAGATATAAAAAGCTCTTAATATTGTGTTTTGATTTCATTGAAATCATAAATCCAAAAGGCATAAATAGAATAGTGTTGATAATTAAATCTATTCTGAAATCCAAGCCTGAACCGTTAAACGGAACAAGGTTATATCCGGTATAAAAATATCGCTCATCTGAAAATACTTCCCAGGGTCTTACATATTTGAATAAAAGCCCTCGGCATAAAACTAAAAAGTATGTAACAGCAACAAGGATAAATAGAAGACTGAGGACTTTTTTGCTTTTTAGTATTTCTTTTATTTTATTCATATATATTTCTCCTGTCATAAAGATTGCAGTTTAATTATATATTACAGCGATACAAGCTGTAAATACAAACAAAGTATATTTAAGAATATCTTAAGAAATAAAAAAGGACAACGCAAGGTTGTCCCATATATCATTCTTCCTCGGCGGGAAAAGAGTTGTTTCCTCTGCAAGCTTCCACGCGATTCCGAATTCATAATTACTTCCCGTAGGGGCAGACCTTCATACAAATACCGCAGACTGCTCCCCTGCCGATGTGCTTGAAGTGCTCCTTCATATAAGTGCTGCACTTCTCAGGGTCAAACATATACTCTCTGTCGCAGCCCTCGTACCACACATTACCCGAAATGGCTCCGCTGGGACAAGCCTTGACGCATTTATCGCAATTACTGCAAAGGTCCAATATTTCGTACCCTGCCGTATCAAAGGGGCAGTCGGTAAAAACAGTACCAAGACGCACATTTGCACCGTAGTCCTTATGTAAAAACATTGAGCTTTTGCCGATAGAGCCGAGACCCGAAAGAGTCGCAACCTTTTTATGGGAGTATCTGCCTTTGTAGTTCCAGCCCTCTTTGTTTATGCTCTGAGAAGCCGCAACGGTAACATATTTATAGCCGTTTTTTTGCAGGAAAAGACCTGTTTTAAGGAGAAGTGAATCGATAAAAGCGTTGACGCTTCTGTAGTGATTGAAGTAGGTGTGAGTCGGCTCTGCACCGATTTCGTCGACAATATTTTCGGAAAGACGCACGACTATGCTCACAGCATATCTGCAACCGTCAAAGTCACCGTCATTGATCTCGCAAAAGCCTACATCACTTGCACCCTGAGATATGAGATACTCTCTTAATTCGTCCTGTAATTTCATTCTGCCACCTCAATACCGAACATTTCAATACACTGCTCGATTTTGCTTTCATCACTGTTTTCGAAAGATATTATACCATCTTCTTCGCTGTCGTTCAGAAGACCTTTTTCTTCTAAAAGTCGCTGACACTGCTTAGCCGCACCCATTGAGCCTTCAAATACGAGTACTTCTTCACCTAAAATCTCCTGGATAGGCCTTCTTGCAAAAGGAAAATGAGTACAGCCCAAAACGACTGCATCAACCTTATGGTCAGCATAAGGCTCGAGCAATACTTCAAGATACTCATGGCACTCGGCACTGTCTGCCATACCTCTTTCAACAAAGCCTACAAGCTCAGGTGCGGGAAGCTTTATAAACTCAGCCTCATCCTGAAAACGTGCCATAAGCTTATTGAACTTTTCTTCTCTTAAGGTAAGGTTAGTAGCAAGCACCAAAACACGTGGCCACTTTGAGGAAAGAGCCGCAGGCTTGAGTGCAGGCTCAATACCTACTAACGGATAGTCGGGGTACTTCTCTCTTATAGTTGCCGCAGCGGCACTTGTAGCCGTATTGCAGGCGATAACAACACTCTTAGCCCCACGCTCCATCATTTTTTCAACAAGAGAAACAGTTATAGCTCTTATCTGCTCCTTGGTTTTGGTGCCGTAGGGTGAATTGGCTGAATCGCCGAAATATATATAGTTTTCGTTTGGCATAATACGGTGAAGCTTTCGCAGGACCGTTATGCCACCCATGCCCGAATCAACAACGGCAATGGGACTTTTCTTAGTTATCATATTTTTCACCTTGAATTTTCTTGCAACCAAAGGTTGCATATCGGGTTGTCAAAAGCAATATATCGACTTATCAGTTAGTACAGTAAGGCAGCAACGACTCATCCACCGCAAGCGGTCCCCCTTCCCTGCCAGGGAAGGCTTGTTCACTCCCTCACCAAGTCATATATCAGTATCTAAGCGGTGAAGGAGCCGTTTTTATTCCGGCTCCCCCGTAATTCATAATTTATAATTGTATCGTCCTCGCCGGACAGGCGTTACTTTTTGCTGCCGCCAAAAAAGCAACCAAAAACGCGGACTTATTCGGCGGGAAATGACTTATTTACTTGACAGGATTTTCCCGCAATTCATAATTCATAATTCCTCATTCATAATTAACTTACGCTCTGTGCCACTTAACGCCCTGAGGTGTGTCTTCAAGCACAATGCCCTGAGCCTTGAGTTCGTCACGGATACGGTCAGCCTCTGCCCAGTTCTTAGCCTTTCTTGCATCGTTACGAGCCTGAATGAGAGTTTCAATTTCGTCGTCAAGGTTCTTTTCTGCGTTTCTGTTATAGAGAAGACCGAGAACCTCCATAAGCTCGTCAAATACCTTGATAGCGTATTCAACAAGTGCCTTTGACTGAACACCGTCATTTACATTTGAGTTGATTTCACGAACAAGCTCGAAAACAGCACCAAGGGCCTCACCTGTGTTGAGGTCGTCTTCCATAGCCTCAATGAACTTGTCTTTCTTAGCATCGATAGCAGCAATTACCTCTGCGTCCTTTTCGCCTGCTTCTGCTACCGCATTCTCAAGAGCGAAGTCCATATTGTTGCGGCAGGTATAGAGTCTTTCAAGTGAAGCCTTGCACTGCTCGATAGCATCAAAGCTGTAGTTGATGGGGCTTCTGTACTGGCAGGAGATCATAAGGTAACGGATAGGCTCATAGCCGTACTGGTTGGCAACATCACGGACTGTAAAGAAGTTGCCGAGAGATTTTGACATCTTAACCTTGTCAACTGTGATGAAGCCGTTGTGCATCCAATATCTTGAGAAGGGTGAAGCGTTGCAGCATTCGCTCTGTGCAATTTCGTTTTCGTGGTGAGGGAAGATAAGATCCTGACCGCCGCAGTGAATGTCAATAGTTTCACCGAGATAGCGTCTTACCATAGCTGAGCATTCGATATGCCAGCCGGGTCTGCCGTGACCCCAGGGTGACTCCCAATAGGGCTCACCGGGCTTCGCGTTCTTCCAAAGAGCAAAGTCCATAGGCTCTCTCTTTACTTCGCCGACGTTGATTCTTGCACCTGCTTCAAGATCCTCAAGAGGCTGATGTGAAAGCTTGCCGTACTCATTGAACTTCTTGGTGCTGAAGTATACGTCTCCGTTTGCTTCATAAGCGTAGCCTTTTTCAATAAGAGTTGAAACGATATCGATAATCTCACCGATGTTTTCTGTTGCCTTGGGATGAGTTGTAGCCTCACGGATGTTCATACCCTTAGCATCTACCCAGAATTCTTCGATATACTTTTCGCTGATATCCTTGAAGGTTACACCCTCTTCATTTGCACGGCGGATAATCTTATCGTCGATATCTGTGAAGTTCTGTACGAAATTAACCTTATTACCTCTGTATTCAAGGTAACGGCGCATTACATCGAACACGCAAAGGGGTCTTGCGTTACCGATATGAATGAAGTTGTAAACTGTAGGTCCGCAGGCATAGATTTTGAATTCGCCCGGGGTGAGAGGTATAAGCTCTTCTTTGTTTCTTGAAAGTGTGTTAAAAATTTTCATTGTTGTTCCTCCAACTCTTTTATTTTCTTTTCTAATTTTTCTATCTGATATCTGAGCTTGCAAAGCTCCTGAGCAACGGGGTCGGGTATATGAACATGGTCGAGTCTGTCAACCCTTTTGCCGTTTTGCTTTACAACTCTTGCCGGCGAACCTACGGCAGTTGAGTTTTCGGGAATCTCATTGAGTACCACAGACCCTGCCGCTACATTTGAGTTGTCACCTATTTTAAAGGGACCCAACACCTTGGCACCTGCTCCTACGAGTACGTTATTACCGAGGGTCGGATGTCTTTTGCCGTGGTCTTTACCCGTACCGCCCAGGGTCACGCCCTGATAGATAGTGCAGTCGTCGCCGATGATTGCCGTTTCGCCTATTACTACTCCTGTGCCGTGGTCAATGAAAAAGCGTCTGCCTATTTCGGCACCGGGATGAATTTCTATATTAGTCTGTTTGACGCAGTGCTGTGAAATGGCTCTGGCAAGAAAATACATCTTGTGCTTATAGCACCAATGGGCTCTCCTGTAGGCTCTGACAGCCTTATAGCCGGGGTACAACAGCATAATTTCTATATTGCTTCTTGCAGCAGGGTCACGGTCTTTTACGCATTGTAAATCTTCTTTAAGTCGTTCAAACATATAATCACCTTGTTGTAAATTCGGAATTCGGAATTCGGAATTGCGCCCGACTTCCGGATGACGGGTAGTATATACCCGCAGATTAAGTTAATTATTATAAATTATCAATACAATCTTTCGATACTTCTATATATCGGTTAGGAGCGAAGAGGGAGTCGGTTGTATCTTCTAACTTTGATAAAAGTTCATAGGTATCAACATCAAATTGCAGATGTTCCTCTCCTTCAGGGAGTTCGTTTCTTGCAACGCAGATAAATTCACCTTTTTCCCAATCAATGCAGAAGCTTTTAACTATTGTTGTTGCATCAGAGACATCAAAAAAAGCTTCTTCATTTTCTTTAAAAGACTCACATATCAATTCAAACAGGGCTTCTTTCCCATTTTAATAATACGATATTTTTCATCAGGTATTCTTCTCTCTTCAACCATAATATCACCTTAAAATCCTCATCTATCCCACTCGGCGGGAAGAGATTCACCGCCTCATCGGGTGTCCCCCGCGATTCCGAATTCCAAATTCATAATTCCGAATTAAAAACGCCTCGGGTGCCATAAGCACCAGAGGCGTTAATACGCGGTTCCACTCTGACTTATAACTTAGAGGCAACATAATATTGCCCTACCGTTAACGCCGGTATACGCCCGAGGATACTGCACTTTTCCCCACGGGTGCTGACGGGTGCATTTCATCACGTCTTCAACGGGGCACTTTCACCTTACTGCCCCTCTCTGAGATGAAGAGAATGTGATTACTTCTCCCTTTTATCGCATTTCGATATTATAATACATTATATACAGTTAGTAATAAAATGTCAATGGGTATTTGAAAAAGTGGGAGTGAGGAGTTAGGAGTTGAATTTAAACTCATTCTCCTTGAAAAACTCCTGATATACCTTTATGCACTCGAGCTCTGTCCATTTACGTATTCTCACAGGCTCAGAGTCAATATCATATATCCTTGCGCCTTTAAGTGAAAGCAGAAACGGTGAATGGGTAGATATTATAAACTGACAGCCGTGATTTCTCACCGAGTCCTCAATGAAATATTTAAGCTCCAGCTGATTTGAGGGTGAGAGACTGTTTTCAGGCTCGTCGAGAAGATATAAACCGTCATCCAATATGGCATCGACAAAAAGTGACAGTGAGCTTTCACCGTTGGAGCGTTCCTGAATATTTCTTACAAGGCGTGAGCGGATAAAGCTTGACTGGCTGATATTTTTATTTCGTGCATTTGAAATCTTTTTCCAACGCTCATAATCGTCGAGACCGTGGAGCCTAGTATCAACACCGTCACCGTTACTTTCGAGCCACTCACGAAGCAAATCCTCTCTCTTATTATCTATACCGTTGTTTACACGGCGGATATCAAGGACACGGTCAAAGACATCGTCACTTGTAATTACAGAGCTTTTTAAGGAAAATGTCTTGTCCAGCTGATAGTCGCAAAGATCGACGTAGTCACCGAAGAAAGCACTTCTGTTAAAGGGGGAATTACGCCTGAGCTCAAGCTTTTCTGCAATAACATTGAGAATTGTACTCTTGCCACTGCCGTTGTTTCCGCAAAAAATTGTAATATCGTCAAGTTCGAATTCATCAGGCATATCTCTGTAGCGGAACAATCCGAAGGGATATTTTGTAGTGTAGCAAGTACGAGCGTTCTTGGGATTAAAGCCGAAAAAGAAGTTCTCCTCTTCCTCTCGTGACGGCAGATGAAAAGTGCTTAGGTAAATCATAGAGTGTTGCTCCTGTCCGTCTCATTCATAATTCATAATTCCTCATTCATAATTTCCACAATGAGTTCCCCGTTAAGACTGCCCTTAACCGTTCCCGTCACAAACTGACCCGGCGTCAGCTCTTCTTCACAGGAAATAATCACAACCGTGTCAATCTCGGGGGCATCCATATAGCTTCTGCCGAGATAAAGCATCTCGTCTTCATCGAAGCCGTCAACTATAACTGTAAGCTCTTTACCATTGAGAGCCTCGAGCTTATCTTCAAAAATACGCTGCTGCTGAGCATTCATTATGCTCGCTCTTTCGATTTTGATATCCTCGTCTATCTGATTTTCCATGATAGCCGCATGGGTATCCTCCTCGGCAGAGTAAGCGAAGCAGCCGTAGCGGTCAAACTTCATTTCGTCTGCAAACTCGCAAAGGCTCTCGAAGTTTTCGTCAGTTTCCCCGGGAAATCCCACAATAAAGGTCGTTCTGATAACTATCCCGGGGATTCTCTCACGGAGCTTACCGATGAGGGCAGTGAGGCTCTCTCTGTCGCCGCGTCTGTTCATTCGCTTCAGGACACCGGCGTCACAGTGCTGAAGGGGTATATCAATATATTTACAGATTTTATCTTCCCTTGCCATAACCTCAATAAGCTCGTCGGTTATTGATTCGGGATAGCAGTAAAGGGTACGAATCCACTGAATTCCGTCTATTTTACAAAGCTCACTGAGAAGCTCTGAGAGCTTCAGCTCACTGTATAAGTCAATACCGTATTTTGTCGTATCCTGAGCCACAACGATAAGCTCTTTTACGCCGTTTTCACCAAGACTCTTTGCCTCGGCAATGATGTTTTCCATCCGGCGGCTTCTGAATTTTCCTCTGATTTTAGGTATAGCGCAATAGGTACAGCAGTTGCTGCATCCCTCGGCAATTTTAAGATAGGCGTAATGCGAGGGTGTTGTCAGTACCCTGCCGCCCTCTAAAGGCAGAGATAATTTCGGCGGGAAAAGATTAACCTTTTTACTGCCGAGTACGTCGCGGCACACCGAAGCAATGTCGGCGTTGGCACCGATACCGATAACAGCGTCAACCTCGGGAATCTCATTCATTATTTCCTCTTTATATCTCTGGGCAAGGCAGCCTGTGACAACAACACCGCCAACGAGGCCCTCGTCTTTGAGCTGACAAACCTCTAAAATAGTGTCAATAGCCTCTTTTTTGGCGTCGCCGATAAAACCGCAGGTGTTGATTATAACTATATCTGCACCCTCGACCTCGCCCACTATTTCGAAGCCGTCTTCGCAAAGAGAAGACAGCATCATTTCAGCATCAACCTGATTTTTCGGGCAGCCAAGGGATATCATTCCAATCTTATTCATACATAACCTCGTGGCACAGAGGACAGTTCTCTGTGTCAATAATATTTTATTTATTCAGCATTCATCAGGGTAACACAGAGAACCGTCCCCTGTGCTTTCGCTTATTGTTCTCAGAGCATCGCGGATTTCGCCATAGCTGTAGCCCATTCTGAGAAGTCCGTTTACGGCTTTGGCAACACCTTTTTCAGTGTCAAGATATCTGCCGTATTTTCTTTCAATGAGAGTCACAAGCTCGCTTTCGTCAAAGTCCGTCTCTTCAAGGACTTCTCTTACTGTATTCCTGTCGATACCCTTACGGTAAAGCTCCTGTTCTATGCGTCTTTTGCCGTATTTTTTGAGTGTATGCAGTTCTCTTACATAGAGCCTTGCAAAGCGCTCGTCGCTGACATATCCGCCGTTTATGAGCTTTTCAATTGCCTCTTCAGAGCCTTCTTCATATCCCTTTTGCTTAAGCTTCATCATAAGCTCTTTTACACTGTGGTCACGGCGTGAAAGAAGGGATACGGCATAGTTGTAGGCACGTCTTATATTGACAGTCTCTTTAATTTCTTCGAGCTCGTCAGCATCGACCTCTTTGCCGTTCCATATTCCCATTGACAGAAAATAAGCTTCGTCGACGGTAAAGCTATACTCACCGTCGACTGAAATGTGAATCTTATCCTGTTTTCCTTTTTTATAAGTCAGCTTCATTATTATTCGTCATCATCGTCAACAAGGATATCTATTTTTGCTCTTACTGAGCCTGCTCTTCTGGCAGGCGCTTTGGGAGCTTCCTGAGCTACGGGAGCCGCTGGCTTTTCTTCGTCTTTGGGTTTACCCTGTTCACGCTTGCTTTCCTGCATAAATCTCTCTCTTACTTTTCTGTCAATTTCGGCAGCGAGATCCTTTTCTCTTGCGAGAAGGAGCTTTACGTTATCTCTGCCCTGACCTAAGCGAGTTTCACCGTAGGAGAACCATGCACCGCTCTTATTGATGATGTCGAACTTAACGGCAAGGTCAACTATTTCGCCCTCACGGGAGATGCCGGTACCGTACATAATATCGAATTCGCCCTCTTTAAAGGGAGGAGCAACCTTATTCTTTACAATCTTAGCTCTTGTTCTTGCGCCGATAAATTCATTTCCCGTAGCCTTGAGCTGCTCTGTCTTTCTCACGTCAATTCTCATTGATGAATAGAATTTGAGTGCACGGCCACCGGTTGTTACTTCGGGGTTGCCGTAGATAACTCCGACCTTTTCACGAAGCTGATTTATGAAAATTACAAGAGTATTTGACTTTGCAACAACAGCTGTGAGCTTACGAAGAGCCTGAGACATAAGTCTTGCATGAAGTCCAACGTGGCTGTCACCCATTTCGCCTTCAATTTCAGCTCTGGGCACAAGAGCCGCAACAGAGTCAACAACAATAATATCAAGAGCACCCGAGCGTGCAAGAGCCTCTGTAATTGAAAGGGCATCTTCACCGTTATCCGGCTGTGAAACAAGAAGAGAGTCAACATCTACACCGATGCCTCTTGCATAAATAGGGTCGAGAGCGTGTTCAGCGTCTATGAAAGCTGCCTCGCCGCCTGCCTTCTGAGCTTCAGCTATACAGTGAAGGGCAAGGGTCGTCTTACCTGAAGATTCAGGGCCGTAGATTTCAACTATTCTTCCCTTGGGAAGTCCGCCGATACCTGTTGCAAGGTCAACGGAAAGAGAGCCGGTGGAAATTGCTTCTACATTCATTTCCGTATTCTCTCCAAGGCGCATTACTGCACCTTTACCGTATTGCTTTTCTATCTGAGCCAGAGCCGTATTAAGGGCGCTTTTCTTATCTGCCATTGTTTTTCCTCCGTATCGTACAAATGTTCGTTTGTTAGCATTATACTACAATTAAAAATAAAAATCAACTGTTTTTTTAAATATCTGAAAGTTTTCACTACCAAAAAGAGGACTATGCCTGATTTAGATAAGTAAATCTCTCTTGAAACAACCCGGCAGTCCGAAGTTTTAAATTTAAATGCAAAATATAAAAATTTTTTTGAAAAAACCCTTGCATTTTATTTTGTTTTCTGCTATTATATACCCTGCTTATGTAGTTTAATATTATTAAGGAGGTGCGACGCATGGCAAAATGTGATTTCTGCGGTAAGGATGTATCCTTCGGCATCAAAGTATCCCACTCACACAGACGTTCAAACAGAACATGGAAACCCAACGTAAAACGTGTTAAGGCTATTGTAAATGGCTCACCCAAAAGAGTACACGCTTGCACTCGTTGCTTACGTTCAGGTAAGGTTACTCGCGCTATCTGATTTTAGATATGACGGCAAGACTCCCTTTAAAGGGAGTCTCCTTTCTTTTTAAGTGCTTTCTCACGTATAGATAATCTTACGAAAAGCTTAAACTTGCTCTTTTCCTCTTGAATTTAAAAGGCTTTTGTTATACCATATTATTAAGCGAAAGAGAGATGATAAAATGAAAAAAGATATATTCAGAAAATCTGCTTCAATCATAACAGTTGCACTTCTTGTTTTTACTTTAAGCGGCTGCGGAGTAATTGATAAGCTATTTGGCAAAGAGCCCTCTACATTACCAACACAGGACTCCCCTACGTCGCAGGAGCAAGTGAGCACAACTGAAGCACCGACAAGCACAACTGCACCGCCCACAACAGAAAGTACAGCCGCACCTACTACTGAAGCTCCCACCACAAAGGCCGAAGAAGAAAAGGTAAAGGTCTGGGCAAAGGGCGACGTTAACATAAGAGAAAAGCCCACCACAAACAGCAAAAAGCTGGGTGTACTTCACGAGGGCAACGGCATAATCCGTATCGGCAAAACATCGGACGGCTGGAGCAAGGTTATATATGACGGCAGAGAGGCTTATATCAGCAGTTCATATCTTACTGAAAAAGAGCCCACAAGGACAGTATCCTCGGGTAGAGTTACCGTAAACCCTTACACTGATACAGAGTCCTGGCAGCTTATTATCGTCAACACTGAAAGAGAGATGCCCTCCGATTATGTACCCAAGCTCGCAGAAGTTGCTTCATCGGGTGTATATCTTGATTACAGGGCGGCGTCTAACTATAATGATATGTACTCTGCCGCAAAGAAAGACGGTATCACTCTTACCCCCTACTCGGGCTACAGGTCTTATGCAAGGCAGCAGAGAAACTACAACAACCTCACGGAGACATATATGACGCGTTACGGACTTTCAAGGCAAGAGGCGGCAAAGAAAGCGGCAACGGTTATTCTTCCCCCGGGCACAAGTGAGCACAACTTAGGTGTAGCTATGGATATATGCAACACCAACGCCTCCTTCAGCTCACAGAAGGAATACAAGTGGCTTACAGAGCACGCTCACGAATACGGTTTCATTCTCAGGTACACTGCCGAAAAACAACCCATAACGGGCATAATCCCCGAGCCCTGGCATTGGAGATATGTCGGCATAGAGCACGCCGGCAAGATAAAGGAAAGCGGTCTGTGTCTTGAGGAATACGTAGAACAATTAGCAATGAGTAATTAGCAATTAGAAATGTGGGTCTCTTCGCTCCGCATTGCAATAGCACCGAAGGTGCCACTATAGACTCGTCGCCCCTAACAGGGGAGATGTCAGCGTAAGCTGACAGAGGGTTCATATCCGCTTCAACCCGGATTGAGGAGCAAGTATCAGCCCACCAAACAAAACCAATAATAAAACAAGAGGCAACTTTCGAGTTGCCTCTTTAAAATTTACTATCTTTAAGTTTTGAAAAATCTTTCTGCGCGGGACTGAGCTGACCGTTAGCAGAAAGCAATTTCGCGACCACATTGCTAATTGCTAATTGCTCATTACTAATTAATATCACTAATTGCTAATTTTTATATAAAACGTATTCTTACCGTCCTCGCTTATGAGGTCAACCTCACCGCCGTGAAGGTCTGCTATGCGCTTTACTATGGCAAGACCTATACCGTGACCGCCCTCGCCTCTTGTTCTGGACGGGTCACGCTTATAGAATACATCCCATAAAACTTCCTTTTCCTCGGATGTTATCTCTGCACCCTCATTGGTTACGGCAAAGACGTATTTGTCCTCCTGCACATAACCCTTAACTTCTACGGAAGAACCGTCACTCTTATGCTTTATGGCATTGGTGATGTAATTGTATACGGCTCTTTCAATAAGATTGATATCGGCGTTTATTTCGGCAGGGTACAAATCAATCAGGATATTTTCACCTGTAAACTCGTTTTCTACTTTAGAGAAAATTCTGCCCCTCAGCTTGTCGGCTGAGAACGTCTCTTTCTTACACTCGAAGGTCTCGTCCTCAAGCTTTGACATATAGAGCATTTCCTGAACGAGATTGTTTATTACATCGCACTCCTCAAGCATTATGTCGCAATACCTCTGCACCTTGGGATTGTCGGGCACCATTATCTGTATGTTTTCAGTGTAGCCTCTGACTGTTGTTACGGGAGTCTTAAGCTCATGGGAAATATCTCTTATGAGGCGCTGTCGCCTTTCAACGTCTTTTCTGAGCTTTTCGATACTGGTCCTCAGCTCGTCGGACATTTCGTCAATACTTTTAGCAAGAAGTCCCACTTCATCGGGGCTGTCGTAATTGATTTTTTCATCAAAATTAAGCTGAGCCATATTTCTTGTAACAACGCTCATTTTCTTAAGCTGACTGGTGAAAGGTCTTGTCAGCACATTCCATACAGCCGTACCTATTATGATAAGGAAAATCGCACCTATTGCAACAATAGTAGTCGATATATTTACAGCCTGATCAATACTTTTTACAACCTTGCTCATACAAAGATATGTATCTGCGCCTATCCTTTTGATATACACTGCTCTTGAAAGATTATCACGGTTTTCTTCAATTTCTTTAAAAAAACTGCCGTCTGCCTTTTGATTATCTTCATAAACGTTCATCCATTCCTCAAGCATTATCAGTTCTCTTGCCCCTGGGTAAATATCCTCCGAGCTGGAAATAACGCTGAGGTTTTCATAGTAGATTATGGTCTGGATATCGTGGGAAGAGTCCAGCATATCAAGAAGCTTCTTTATTGTTGAGGAGCCGCCTTCATAAGCATCGGTAATAAGCTCGGAAAAGCTCGCCATACTGTCACGGGTATCATATATGAGTATGGGTCTGTAGATAAAGTTAGAAGCAGCTATAAGCGTCAGCATTACAAGCATAACGCTTAAAATAAAGTTCATTATAAGCTTTGAACGAAAGCTCTTTTTAATCATCTTTCCTTTACCTCACCGTCGAAGCTGTATCCCATACCTCTGATTGTTCGTATTCTTTCCCCGTATTCGCCTAAGGTCTGACGGAGCATTTTTATGTGGGTATCGATTGTTCTGTCGTTGCCGTCATACTCAAAGCCCCAAACCTTATTGAGGATTGCTTCTCGTGAAAGGGCAAGCTTCGCATTCTTCATAAGAAGCAGTAAAAGCTGATATTCCTTGGTGGTCATTTTTATGGGCTGACCTTTAAAATATGCTCTGCATTCGCTCTGACTGAGTGCCAGCTCATCACAGATATATGTTGCATTGCTACGGTCTTTAAGGTCACCGACAAGGCGTTTAACTCTTTCAAGAAGTACAGCACGTTTGAAAGGTTTGACAACAAAATCGTCGGCACCGCTTCTGATACCTCGTACTTCATCTTCCTCTTCACTGAGAGCTGTGAGCATAAGCACCTTGACGTCAAAGTGCATTCTGATATATGCCAGCATTTCCCAGCCGTCAATTTTAGGCATCATAATATCAAGGATAACAACCTCGATGCCCTCAATATTTTCAAGTATTTCAATTGCTTCTTCACCGTTAAAGGCACGGTAAACCTCAAAGCCTTCCATAGTAAAGATATCATCCAAAAGCTCGTTTATTCTTTTATCGTCATCCACAACCAATATTTTATGCATAGTTTTATACCTCCTGAGTGTTTTACCTCTAAATTATAGTACAACGCCACTATAGATATCATATTATAAAAATGTGAAATTTAGGTGAAAAATGAGGGAAGATTGAAATTAATAATTAGCGATTTAGCCGCAGGTTTACTTCCCGTTTGACTTACAGCTCCCATCCGCAGAAATAGAGCAAAAAGCCAAAAAACATCAAACAATAAAACCACCGACAAGCGGTGTTTTTTTTGTGTTCTTGTACTGTTATCGGCTACAAAATTTTAAGGCTGACGAGAATAGTGCAAGATGATGTTTTCTTGTCACGAAGCTGTACGTGTGTACTGCGAGTGGCAAAAAACATCAAACAATAAAACCACCGTCAAGCGGTGGTTTTTTGTGTTCTTGTGCTGTTATCGGCAGCCTTAGTTGTTGCCGAAGATGTTTCTGCCTTTGAATACGGGAAGAACATCGCTTTCGTCTTCGTCAGGATCATCAAAGATTGAGCCCGACTTCTTTTTAGGTGTCTCGATAACATCAAAAGCCTGAGTTTCCTGAGGAGCTGCAGGTGTTTCTGCTACTGGAGCAGCAGGAACGGGATCGAGAGGCATTTCGGGGAATGCAGGAGCAGCGGGAGCGGGCTTTCCGTTTGCTGCAGCGGCAGCCTGTTCAAAAATTGAAACGAAGGACTGACCGAACTTTGTTGAAGCGAAGTCAACTGCTTCCTTGCTCATTGAGCCGAAGATTGTGTCGTTTGCTGATGCAGCAGCCTGACTGATGAATTCAGGTGTAGCGTTAGCAGCTTCCTTAGCACCTGATGTGGGAGCAGCCTGAGCCTGTGTAGCAGCACCGAATCCTGTTGCGATAACAGTGATAAGCATTTCGTCGCCCATATCTTCATCGAATACTGAACCGAAGATGATATTTGCATCGGGATGTGATGCATCGGAAATAAGAGCACCTGCCTGCTCAATCATATCAAGTGACATATCGCTTGAGCATGTTACATTAATGATTACGCCGCTTGCACCGTCGATAGCTGTTTCAAGAAGGGGACTTGTGATAGCCTGCTTTGTCGCTTCAGCTGCACAGTCGGCACCTCTGCCACGACCGATACCCATGTGAGCACGGCCTGCGTCTTTCATTACGCTCTTGATATCAGCAAAGTCGAGGTTGATATAACCGGGAACCTTGATTGTATCTGAAATACTCTTGACACCCTGCCAGAGTACGTCATTAGCCTTTGAGAAAGCGTCCTTAACGCTGAGTGACTTGTCGCCTAAGAGCTTGAGTCTTTCGTTGGGGATTACAATAAGAGAGTCAACATATTTTTCCAGGTCTCTGATACCCTCTTCTGCCTGGTCCATACGTTTTCTGCCTTCGAACTTGAAGGGCTTTGTTACGATACCGACAGTGAGAGCGCCCAGTTCTCTTGCAACCTCAGCAACAACGGGAGCTGCACCTGTACCTGTGCCGCCGCCCATACCGGCTGTGATGAACACCATATCTGCACCGCGAAGTGCATCAGCGATAACATCACGGCTTTCCTCAGCAGCCTTTCTGCCGACAGCAGGGTCACCGCCTGCACCCATGCAGCCTGTTACCTTTTCGCCGATCTGGATTTTATGTGTTGCCTTGGAGTTTTCGAGAATCTGTCTGTCTGTGTTGATTGAAAGGAATTCAACGCCAACGATACCTGATTCAACCATTCCGTTGATTGCGTTACCGCCGCCGCCACCTACACCTACAACTCTGATCTGGTTATAGGAAATGTTTTCATTATCCATTATGAAGCCCATTTTACTTCCTCCTGATATATATTTGTGAGAAAAATTTTCAATATTATTATAACCGACTTATCCGATTAAACTGTTTTTTAATTAAACAATAATACGATTATAATTGTCATTCGGTTTATTATAACACGAACTTTCAAAAAATACAAGAATAAATCTCAAGAAGATTTGTTATTTTTTTGTATATTTTTTAAAATCTGACCCTTATTTCATACTTCCTTCCATAAAATATGCTCCGATGTCATATTTCAGGTTGATATATCCCGTCTTGTCGCCCACATCGGCTGACTCCATAATACCTATAGCTTTGTCAAGTTTTTGTGCTATATTATCGCCGTCGCCTAAGTAAAGGCGGATTTTTGAACGGTAGGTAAAGGTAATATCCTTGAGGTCCTTGAGGTCGAGTACGCCGTAGTTGAGGGTTTCAGCCTTTTCCACTGCCTTCGCAAATTCACAGGCTATCTTATATCTTTCGGCGTTTTCTTCACTGACAGTGAAGGGCTCGCCTACTGTATACTCCTGCTCGGTCATACCGTGAACAAGAAACATTCCCTCTGAGAGCTTTTTCTTTTTGTCCGAGACTACCTTACCAGCATTGTCAACACAGATGTATTTCTTCTCGCACTTGAGGATAAGATTTTCTTTTGTTGCAATAACATTGAGAGCCAGTGTGTCGGGAAGCTTATAGTCAACACCTATCTGCGAAATAAAAGGCAGTACTGTCGTAACGTCCTTGTTTACTCTCTTCTCTCTGATAGTCAGCATATTCATACCCGTCTGAAGCTTTGCCGCCTCGAGTATTTCTGCATCAGTATATACTTTTTCAGTATTTTCAATGATAATTTCAGCTATTTCAGCTCCCTGATAGTAGCTGTAGCTGAGCAAGAAGCTCAGAGCAAAAACGAAGAAAAATGCAACTGTTCCAAAGGTCTTAATTCTCTTGAGTCTTATCTTTCTTCTTGTAAGGATAACTCTCGCCTGGTCGGCTGTCTTTCCGCCTTTAATGAGTCTGACGTAGGCTTTGTTGATTTTCTGCCGTCTTTTTTCTCTGAGATTAAGCTCTCTTTTTGAGGGAGCTTTTGACTTGTTTTTCTGCTTGTTCTGTACCCTGCCGTCGCTTATAGGTCTTTCCTGAGGCTTATTTTTAGGAGCTGTAGCAGCCCGGGTCTTTTGTTTTGTTTTGGAGCTTGTCCTTTTTGAAGATGTTTTTTTCTTAGGTACTGCTCCCCTTTCAACTTTCTGCTGTGAGGGCTTTCTGCCTGATGGTGCTTTATAGGCGGGATTGGGTGCCGCCTTTTTTGCCTGAGTCTGGCGCGTACCGCCGGAAAAAGTATTCTGACTTCTCTCTGTGGGTTTTTCGGGTGTATATGCCGAAAAGTTGTTGCTTGTGGTGATAGGCTCCCACATATCCGATGTTATGTTTTTAACGCCGAAATCCGGCTTATCATAGCCGCCGAATGCACCTTTACTCATCTGCTATACACCTCCTTAATTTTACTGATATAAACCACCAAAAGAGACGCAGTTTTGCGCCTCTGACTTTATCTGCGAATTCTTTTAATATCTGCCCCTAAAGCAGAAAGAGTGTCCTCTATATTTTCATAGCCTCTGTCTATATGCCACAGCCCGTCTATAAGGGTTTCGCCCTTTGCACCGAGACCTGCAATTATAAGTGCCGCTCCTCCTCTTAAGTCAGGAGCTGTCACCGAGGCGCCGTATAGATTTTCACTTCCGTCTATTAAAGCCACTTTGCCTTCTATTTTTATTTTGGCGCCCATTCTCATAAGCTCGGGCACGTGCTTAAATCTGCTTTCGAATATATTTTCAACTATGACAGAGGTCCCTTTTGCCTTACTGAGCACAGCCATAACTGGAGCCTGAGCGTCTGTAGGAAATCCCGGATAAGGCATTGTGCGTACATCACGTACCGCCTTGGGTCTACCTGACATTTTAATAGTAAGACTCTGTCTTTTATCTCTGATTTCACAGCCCATACTCTCGAAAAGAGGTATGGCCGACATAAATGCTGAGGTGTCAACATTCCTTAGAGTCACCTCGCCTGATGCTGTAGCTACAGCACACATATAGCTCAGAGCTACTATTCTGTCAGGTATGACTTTATGCTCTGAGGAATGAAGCTCATTTACACCGTCTATTATAACAGTACCGTGAGTTCCGATGCTGATTTTGCCGCCGCAGCTGTTTAGAAAATCTGCCAAATCCTTGATTTCGGGCTCTCTCGCGGCATTGAGAATAACTGTTCTGCCCTTTGATATACAGCAGGCTAAAATAATGTTTTCCGTTGCGCCTACACTGGGAAAAGAGAGACTTATCACTCCCCCGGTAATCTGCCTTTCAAGGTTACAGTTAATTTCGCCGTGACTCTCATCTATGGAAACTCCCAGACTTCTGAGTGAGCTCAGGTGCAGGTCTATAGGCCGCAGACCTATTTCGCATCCACCCGGTGAAGAAAGCACCGCCTTGCCCGTTCTGCCCAGTACCGAGCCTAAAAAGACTATGGAGGAACGCATTTCTCTCATTAAACAGTCCGGTATATTATAACACGATATTTCCGAAGAATCAACTGTAAGCGTGTTATTTTCTCTTTTTACCATACAGCCTAAATGTCGGAGGATACTCACTGCGGCTCTCACGTCGCTTAAATCCGGGCAGTTATGTATCACACTGACACCTTTTACGAGTACCGTTGCCGCTAAAATTGGCAAGGAGCTGTTTTTTGAGCCCTGAACATTAATCTCACCGCAGAGCTTTTTACCGCCGCCAATAACTATACGTTCCACTTAACCACCCTTTCACACAGGTCGGGATTAGATTCATCAACCTATCTTATGCGAAAAAATGATTTTTTGTGATTAAAAGTCCTACTTTACAAGAGAAATTACAATATCTGCGATTTTTTCTTTAGCATCGGCAACAGCCATTGCTTTCGCATTTTCTTCTATGGAGTGTCTGTTTGTGTCGTCTTTTGTAAGAGACTCGAAGAGACTCTGCATTTTTTCTTTGGTTAAATCTTTTTCTTCTATAATAAGAGCTGCACCCTTGTTTACTAGTGCCATAGCGTTATGGTACTGGTGGTTTTCTGCTACATTGGGAGACGGAATAAGAATAGAAGCCTTGCCCAGAGCCTGAAGCTCTGAAAGTGAGCTTGCACCTGCTCTGCATACTACCACATCGGCAGCAGGCATACAAACGTCCATATCACTGATATATTCGCGGATTTCTATATTCTTTGCATTTTCGAGGTCAACACCCTTTTCCTTAAGCTTATCGGGTACCCATAAGCCGTACTGACCCATAGCGTGAATGAAGTATAAGTCTTCGTCTTTATGGTTGTCACTGATAAGATCAACCATAGCGTTGTTGATTGTCATAGCACCGAGACTGCCGCCCATTGAAAGAATGAGCTTCCGATCGTCTCTTATGCCGAGCTTTGCTCTTGCGAAGTCTCTGTCAGCTCTGAGCATTTCGCCTCTTACGGGAAGACCTGTAACAATGGGAGCATTCTTGCACTGCATATATTTTTCAGCTTCTTCTGCTGTGAGCATAACTCTGTCAACGATTTTTGCAAGAGTCTTGTTTGTTATACCCGGATAAGCATTCTGCTCATGTATAGCTGTCGGTATGCCCATTTTAGCCGCTGTTCTTACAACGGGACCGCTTACATAACCGCCGAAGCCTACAACCACGTCGGGCCTGAACTTCTTAAGAATCTTCTTAACACTGAATGTGCAGAAAAGAAGATAGAATATTGTCTTAAGGTTGCGGATTATATTTTCAATGCTTATCTTTCTCTGAAAGCCTGAGATTTTAATTGTAGTAAAGTCAAAGCCTGCGGCAGGCACTAACTTAGCTTCCATTTTATCCTTTGTGCCTACAAAGAGAATTTCAGCGTCGGGATATCTTTCTCTTATCTCCCCTGCTGTTGCAAGAGCCGGGTTGATATGTCCGCCTGTGCCGCCAGCGGCAAACAAGATTTTCATAGTTAACTCTCCTTTATTTTGAAATCGATGATTTTCTTGATACAGATAAAACAACGCCCATTTCGGCAAGCAGAACTATTATGGCCGTACCACCGAAGCTGAAGAAGGGAAGCGCCATACCTGTATTGGGAATCATATCCGTTACAACGGCGATGTTGATTATTACCTGAAGAGCAATCTGTATCATTATGCCCATAACAAGAAGTGAGCCGAAGTAGTCCTTACAGCGAATTGCAATCTTATAGCCTCTATAGATTAGGAAAGCGAAGAGACAAAGAATGAACGCCGCACCGATAAAGCCTAATTCCTCAATAACAACAGGGAAAATAAAGTCGTTGTGAGGCTCTGCAATATAGAGCTGTTTCTGCTTTGAGTTTCCGAGACCTACGCCGAAAAGTCCGCCAGAACCGATAGCATAAAGTCCGTTTACTGTCTGACGTCTTGCATCGATATATTCAGGGTTGTCTTTATCAAGGAATGCCATAATACGGCTTTCGGCAAAACCGAAGCCTGAAAGAATATCGGGCTTGAGGAGTACGACGGTAACAACCAAAGCAATAAGAGATAATACTATTGCAAAATATCTGCCTCTTGTACCGCTGAGCCAGAGCATAGATATGCCCATAAGCATTATGAGGATAGCCGCACTGTAGTGCTTTTCCAAAAGTATGAGTCCGCAGTAAAAGCCTACTGCCAGAGCTAAAACGGTGCATGCCGCCTTCTGTCCTCTTACGTGCTTGAAGAGTACTCTCTCGTATTTAGGCAGATTGTCTCTGTCGAAGTTAAGGACTGCTTTTTTACCGGCAGGGGCTCTCAGCTGAGCCTGAAAGACGCACATAAGATATGACATTAAAAGTATTATTGCAAACTTAGCAAGCTCTGAGGGCTGAAACTGAATACCTAAGATGTATACCCATCGGCTCGTATCCTGATCGCCGCTGCCGAGGTTTGACAAAAGGGCATAGAAGAGAAGTCCCACAGCGGCAATATTAATTATAATTGTAAGGAAGGAATTGAAAATTCTGTAGTCTATTTTACTTAAAATTATCATTGCGGCAAAGCCTAAAACAGCCTTTTCAAGCTGACTTGTGAAAAACACCGTAGCGTTGCCTTTATTGTATTCTGCATAGACATAGCCGGCAGAAAACATCATTATGATACCTATGGTAAAAAGTAAAAGTACGCAGCAAAGAAAAACGAAGTCAAAACTGCCCCTTATAACATAACCGTCATAGAGGTATCGGATTTTTTCTTTTACCTTGCTCATAGATACTCACTCCTAAAATACTTGTGTGTGATGGCTTATTTCACAGTGAAATACATTGCTGCAACACCGATGATACAGCCTAATGTGCTCACGAGGGTGAACACTCTTACGATTTTCTTTTCGCTCCAGCCACACATCTCAAAATGATGGTGAATGGGTGCCATTTTAAAGACTTTCTTGTGTCTGAGCTTGATTGAACCGATCTGAATAACGTCGCTGAGCGCCTCAATTACGTAAACGATACCGATAGGCAAGAGGATAAGAGGACATTCAACAGCGTAGGCTAAAGCTACGATGATACCGCCGAGGAACATTGAGCCTGTGTCGCCCATCATAACCTTTGCAGGATAGTGGTTCCAGATATAGTAGCCGATGCAGGCACCGCAGAGAGCTGCACCGAGTATACCTACTGAGGTTGTTTTCATCATAATGCCGATTACTGCGAAAGCTGCGCCTACGGGGATTGTTACGCCACCGCAAAGGCCGTCAACACCGTCTGTGAAGTTAACCGCATTGATGCAGCCGTAAATTACGCATACGCCGAAAAGAACGAAGAAAATTATACCGGGTACACTGTCAAGAGCAACCTTGCCGTAGAAGGGTATAAACATTGCGGTGCTCTTTGAAATAATGAGGCCGCCTAAATATGCAGCAATAATAAGCACCTGAGGGATTGTTTTCTGGATCTCTGTAAGACCTAAGTTTCTCTTTTTGACAACCTTGATATAGTCGTCTGCGAAGCCTACAAGAGCGAAGCAGAAAGCCATAAGAACACCTGAAACAAGGCGTGTTATCTGCTGATTTTTAAGCTCCGCCATTTCACTGAAGGGTGAAAAACCTGCAACTGAGCAGATAACAAGTGTGAGAACTGTTGTGAAGATGGTACCGATAATAAACATTGTGCCGCCCATTGTGGGTGTACCCTGCTTTTTTGCGTGCCATGCAGGACCGATATCGGTTAAAATGTTCTGACCGAATTTCAGCTTGTGCAGTATGGGGATAAGTACATATCCGAGTGCTGCCGTAACCACTAAAGAAACGGCAAAAGAAATAATAAGTGCTAATGTGATGTTCATTTAAAACATTCCCTTCTTTTATATTATATCAGTTTATTTACCTAGGGTGGCGAGTAAAATCCGAACCCGTTTTTTGCGGGTAGATTTCCGCCACCTCTTCGTTAAAATACTCGCAAATCCGAAAGGATTTGCTCCGTTTTGTGCCTTGATTTGTCAAAAATCTCCGCCGCAAAAAATCTTCGACCTGAAAATCTTCGACCTGAAAGTGTAAATTTTTGCGGCTATTTTGGATAATGAGGATGCCGACAGGCTGTCGCCTTTCTAATCCGAATTGCCGAAAGAGGCGTGAAAATTCACTCTTTCAGGCGGGTTCGGATTATACTCGTCACCCTAAGATTTCACGGACAATTTCTCTTTCATCCATGAGGATTTTTTCTTCTCCGAGGAGCTGATATGTCTCGTGACCTTTTCCTGCCAAAAGAATAATATCATTCTTTCCGGCTATTTTCAAGGCATATTCTATAGCTTTTCTTCGGTTTTCGTGAATATATACGGTTTTTTTACCTTTTTTGACCCCTGAAAGAATGTCGTCTATAATTTTCATCGGCTCTTCGCCTCTTGGGTTATCGCTTGTTATAATGATTACATCACTGAGCTGTGAAGCAACATCGCCCATCATCGAGCGTTTTTCTTTGTCCCTTTCTCCCCCACAACCGAAGACTGTTATAATCCTTTTATGCGGAAAACTGCCAAGGCATAAGAGCACTTTTTTAAGTGCATCGGGAGTGTGAGCATAGTCGATAATCACTTTATAGTCCGTATCCAGATTCAGGATTTCCATTCTGCCCTTTACTCCGCCGAAGCTTTTGAGTGCATAGGCACAGAACTCTAAGCTCACATCACATTCCCTTGCCGCCGCAACAGCCGCAAGTGAATTCATAATATTGAACTCTCCCGGTACACTGAGCTTAATTCTGTGTATTGCATAGTCGGCGATAACAGCGTAGTCACTGCCGTCTTCTCTGAGCTTAACGCTTTTGGCAATGTAATCCGCTTCATTCTTATTAAGGGAGTATGTTATTACTTTGCCCCTGCATTCGCTTATAAATTCTCCACTGTAAGCATCATCTATGTTGATAACTGCCTTCCCTGAAAGAGGGAAAATCGACTTCTTGCTTTCAACATAGTTTTCCATTGTACCGTGGTAGTCAAGGTGATCCCTTGAAATATTGGTAAACACTGATAAGTAGAAATCAAGCTCTGAGAGCCTGCCCTCACTGATACCCTGTGACGATGCTTCAACGATACAGTATTCTGCGCCCCACTCGTAGAGTCTGCTGAACATAGAGTGCATTTCAAAGGGGTCGGGAGTCGAGAGACTGCTCACCGTATCCTCACCGCAGATGTTACTTTTAACTGTACCTATAAGGCCGCACTTTTTACCGCTTAAGGTGAGAATAGTATAAATCATATTCGCCGTAGTAGTCTTTCCGTTGGTACCCGTAACGGCAATAAGCTTTAAGTTTTTATGTCTGTTTCCAAAGAACTCTGCCGAAAGACGTGCATATTCTCTTGCTGTGTCCTCAGTGACATAGCAGTTTTCCGTCAGCTTTTTCTCTGCAACAACAAGGACAGCACCCTTTTCGAGAGCCTCTTTTACATACTTTTCCCCTGAACTGTGGCAGACGAATATACTGCCCTCACAGCAATTCTGTGAGTTGTCGGTTATGTTTTTTATTTCCTTGTCTTTAATTTCCCGGCTGAAATCAGCACCACTAAAAAGCTGAGAAACTAACATATTATCCTCCGGATCAGTCTATTATAATATTTTCTGATTTAAATGTTACTGTAATACTTGAACCGATGTCTACCTTGACATCCTTGGCTATACTCTGAGCGTAAGCCTTGACACCTGCCTCCTTGGTAGGTCCTGAGAATACAACGTTGAGACAGTATTCTCCGGCAAGAGCATTTACCTGGCTTACCGTCAGTCCCGTAAAATCGGGTACTTTTGTCTTTTCACTCTTTGCGTCTTTTTCTGTATAAAGTACAATCACGCCGCCCTGAGGTATAGTCTGCGACTGAGCAGGCATCTGAGAAATAACCGTATCACCCTCGCCTACTATTTTAACCTTGAGTCCCTCGTTTGATGCGAGACTCTTTGCTGCACTGACTGTTTTACCTACAAGGTCGGGAGTTGATTTAGAGAGCTTACTGAGCTCTTCGGCAGTGTACTTTCTTTCAACGCTGAGATATTCGAGGGTCGGCTCCATAACCTGCTTTGCAATGGGAGCCGCAACAGCACCGCCGCTTCGGTAGCCGTCATGGGTATTGTCAACACCGACGAGAATTGCAACCTCAGGGTCATCGGCAGGAGCGAAGCAAACGAATGAAGCAACGTAAACTTCCTTCTCGGCAGCATCGTCAAGCTTCTGTGCCGAAGCAGTCTTACCTGCAACAGCATAGCCGTCTATTTTAGCATTTCGTCCCGTACCGTCGGAAACAACGGAAGTCATCATCTGAGCCACCTTTTTCGCTGTATCCTCGGAGATAACCTTTCTCTTTACAGTAGGCTCTGTTTCACTTATGATATTGCCCTCGCTGTCAACAACACTGCCAACAAGATAGGGCACCATAAGGTCGCCGCCGTTAGCGATAGCGCAGGTTGCAGTTATAAGCTGAATCGGACTTATTCTGAAGCCCTGACCGAAGGAGGTACTTGCAAGGTCAACCTTTGACATTTTGTCTTTCTTATGAACCACACTGTATGCCTCGTTGGCAAGGTCTATGCCCGTTCTTTCGGTAAAACCGAAGGCTTCGAAGTATTTATAATATTTTTCAACGCCCAATTTCTGTCCCAGAGTAATAAAGAATGTGTTGCAGGAATTCATAAGACCCTGAGTGAGAGACTGTGAGCCGTGTGCCTTATAGTTAGCGCAGTGGTAGGTTGTGTCTGCTACTCTTGTACTGCTTGAACAGCTGTAAATTTTTCCGTCTATGTTGCCGACTATATCCTCTTCGAGAGCTGCGGCCGCGCAGAAAATCTTGAAGCTTGAGCCCGGCTCATAGTTATTGGTAACACAGAAGCTGCTCCACTGGTCATAGAGGAGTCGGCTGTATTCTGTCGAATATTCCACGGTACCCTTTTCGAATTCCTTGAGGGTGTCTGTATTTACGTTTTTATCGAGGACTCTCGGATTATTGAGGTCGAAGTCAGGCTTGTCGGCAAGAGCTAAAATTGCACCTGTATCAACATCCATAACAATACCGTAAACACCATCACAGCTTATACTGTCGTAAGCCTGATTAAGGGCATTTTCAAGATAGCTCTGAATTTCGAAGTCAATAGTCAGCACTACGCCGCTGCCCTCTATTGCATCGTAATAAGCTTCATAAGAAGAGTCGAGGACTCTGCCTGCAACGTCTGTAGCTGTTAAGATTCTGCCGCTTTCGCCCTGAAGCATTTCGTCGTAGTACGCCTCGATACCTGTCTCACCCTTATTATCGGCATTTACAACACCGATAACCGTTGAAGCAAAGTTGCCCTTTGCATATTCACGGTTTGAGTTGCTTTCGTAGTCGAAGAAGTTTGCGGCATTAACCCTGCCTTTCTTTTTCACTTCAGTTTCAAAGAAGAAAAACTTTCTCTCTGTAGCCTGATATTCATATACATATCTTTCAGCGAAAAACTCCTGCATGGCTATTCTTTCTGAGCCGCTTACATTCTTTTTGATTACCTGATAAAGTGAGCCCTCTTTTTTTAGCTTTTCCATAGTTTCTGCCTTATCAACCGAAAGTATCTCTGAAAGATTCGTGGCAAGATACTCATAGAAGTCCTCGAGATGTTCGGGTCTTGAAGAGAACTTTTTCTTGATTTCAGAGGGGTTCACGCTGAGTATCCACGCTGCGGTACTGACGGCAAGAGGTGTCATATTTCTGTCGTAAATCGTGCCTCTTATAGGGTCAAGGACCGTGTCTGAAAGCTGATTGTCGGCGGCAGTTTCGCTGTATTCCTCGCCTTTGAAGACCATAATACCGCCTATGCTACCCAGATTAAAAATGAGAATAAGAGCCACCAGACAGCACATGGCAGACCCGGCTCTTTTCTTGAAGCTGTTGTCCGTGCGTCTTCTGACTCTGTTTTTATATATGTCACTTGTCAGTTTGCGAAATAACTCTATCATAAAGGCACCTGATTTCTCCCTTGATATTTTCAAAAAGGGCCAAGAAATTTTCATAACTTTCTACAGCCCTTTTTCACTCTATTGATTTATATTCCGTTTACGGCTATGAGTTTACTCAGTCTTTGCAGAAAATACTGTTTTATTTTCTGTTTCACCGTTTATATATACTTCGTTTTCTGAGCTCACCTTAATAAGGCCCAGCTTTTCAACAGCGTATCTTTCGATATCCACTCCTGCAACAAGGGAGTTAAGCTCCGCCTTGAGCTCCTCGTTCTGAGCCTGATGGATCTTAAGCTGATTTTCCATATCACTGAGACTGTGCTGAGCGTCGTTCATAAGAACAAAGCTATAACAGAACACGGACATAATTACAAGCAGTGAAAGCATAAGAGCTGACAGCTTAAGAGCCATAATATTAACTTCTTTTTCCCTTGCTATTTCCTTAGCCAAGGGATTTACTATTACCTTAAGCTCAGGTTGTCTCTGAACCTCGGGCTTTCTTTTAGGCTGCACTGCCGCATTTGCATCGTAGCCAAAATCATATTTGTAAGCATACTCTGCCATTTCTTCCACACCTCTGAATGATTATTTAAACAAATTTACTTTATTTTCTCCACGCTTCGAAGAGTAGCACTCCTCGAGCGCATATTTTCTTCCAGCTCCTGAGAAGAAGCCGTTTTCTTTTTGAAGGGAAGCTTTCCCTCGGGGGTCTTGCCGCATATACAGACAGGAGTCTGCGGCGGACATTCACAGCCTTTGCAGTAATTCTGAAAAGCTTTTTTAACTATTCTGTCTTCCAGCGAATGGAAGGTTATGATTGCAAGCCTTCCTCCTGTACCTAAAGAAAAGAACATATCATCGAGGGTATCCTGAAGTTTCTGGAGCTCTCCGTTTACTTCAATACGTATTGCCTGAAAGCTCCTTTTTGCAGGATGTCCGCCTGTACGTCTTGTGGCAGCCGGTATCGCTTCCTTGATTATGTCAGCAAGCTCTAAAGTAGTATCTATGGTTTTTTCCTGACGGTACTGAACTATGTTTCTTGCGATTCTTGAAGCGAACTTCTCTTCACCGTAATCGCGGAGTATTCTCATTATGTCTCTTTCATCGTAGGTATTCACCACATCGTAGGCTGACATACCCTGTTTCGACATTCGCATATCAAGAGGGGCATCACTATGGAATGAGAAGCCTCTTTCTGCCGTATCAAGCTGATGAGAGGAAACTCCAAGGTCAGCCATTATACCGTCAACTGAATCAACACCAAGAGACGACAGGATACTTTTGAGATTGCTGAAATTATCGTGAATTATTGTTACTCTCTTATCAGAGCCTATTCTTTCTTTTATAACCTCGATGGCCTCCGGGTCCTGGTCGATAGCAATAAGTCTGCCGTTTTCGCCAAGTCTTCCGAGCAGACCCTTACTGTGCCCTGCCCCGCCGCAGGTGCAGTCAACATATATACCGTCCGGCTTTATGTCAAGAGCATCGAGGGTTTCATTATACAAAACGCTGATATGTGAAAAATCCATTTTCTTACTCCTCGGTTTTGTTTGCATCATCGAGATAAGCGCCTTCACTTCTCTTTTCGTTGCGAAGCTCTTCCTGAGCAAAGAATGCCTCTTCCTCTGCCATTGCAGCTTCAAGAAGTGAAGCATTGTATGCCTCGTAAACCTCGGGGCTCATAATCTCAACATAATCGCCAAAGCCTGTGAGTATGCATGCCTTTTCAAGCTTTGCAAGCTTTGCAGTTTCGCCGCCGAGGACTATTCTGCCCTGAGCATCGCATACAGCTTCGCCGGTGCCGAGGTATTTCTGAGCTTTGATGTTTCTTTTAAGCACCTCTGCGGTAACACCTCTGAGAGCTTCATCAACTTCCTTTTGAAACTGAGCTCTCGAGTAAAGCTGAACCGAAGGATATTTCGAACGGCAGATTTTGAATATAAATTCACTGCCTAAGACTGCACGGAATTTTGCAGGAACAAAAAGACGGTTTTTGCCGTCAATATTATGCTCATAAGTACCTATCAACACAAAAACCACCTCTTTTTCTTTTGGTTTATTTCCTATGGTTTTCACCATATTACACCATTACGATGAACTTTTATGGGATAATTCACCACCATCTACGCATTATTATAAGCTTTTATTCCCGAAATGTCAACACTAAAAAGAAAAAAACCACCTAAAAAAAGGTAGTTTTTTCTGAATTTTTCTATTATTTATGTTTTTATCCTTTAGCCTCGTACCAATCCTTGCCTGAGCTCACATCTGCGGTGAGTTTTACCTTCATTTTGGAAGCATTTTCCATCTCCTCTTTAAGGATAAGCTGAGCCTTTTCTTTTTCGTTTTCGGGAGCTTCAACGAGAAGCTCGTCGTGTACCTGCATAATGAGTCTCGACTTCATATTCTCATCTTTAAGTCTGCGGTAAACTCTGACCATTGCTATCTTGATTATATCGGCAGCGGTACCCTGAACGGGCATATTTTTAGCAACTCGCTCACCGAAGCCCTGAAGCATTTTGTTACTTGCCGTAAGCTCAGGAAGATAGCGTCTTCTCTTAAAGAGTGTCTCGCAGTAGCCGTTATCTCTTGCATCATTGACGGCGGACTCAAGATATTTATTGATACCGCTGTAGTGGTGGAGATAGCCTTTTATATAGCTGTCCGCCTCTTTTCGTGTAACGCCGATGTCCTTACTCAGAGAAAATGCACCGATGCCGTAGACGATGCCGAAGTTAACAGCCTTCGCTCTGCTTCGCATTAAGGGAGTAACCATTTGAACAGGCATATTGAATACCTGAGAGGCAGTAATTGTATGAATATCGTCGCCCTTGTTGAAGGCATCTATCATTGTGCTGTCACCCGAGAGATGCGCAAGAACACGAAGCTCAATCTGGGAATAGTCGGCATCCACGAGGACACTGCCGTTTTCTGCTACAAAGAAGCGTCTCATCTCTCTGCCTATCTCTGAGCGCACGGGAATATTCTGTAAGTTTGGCTCAGTTGATGAAATTCTGCCTGTACGGGTTTCTGTCTGATTGAGAGTGGAACGGATTCTGCCATCGGAATCTATTACCTTGAGAAGTCCCTCACAGTAGGTGGACTTCAGCTTGGCAAGAGTTCTGTAGTGAAGTATATCCGATACAACGGGGTACTCACCTGCTAATTCCTCCAAAACTTCCGCATTGGTGGAGTATCCGCTCTTCGTCTTTTTCTTGCAGGGTATGCCGAGCTTTTCAAAGAGAGCAACACCCAACTGCTTAGGTGAATTGAGATTGAATTCGAAGCCAACTTCTTCATATATTTTTGCAGTAAGCCCGTCAATCTTCTCCGACATATCCTTGCCGAATGCTTCGATGCCCTCTTTATTTACGAGGAAACCGATATTTTCCATACTTGCAAGCACTTCTGACAAGGGTATTTCTATATCGCATAAGAGCTCTGTCTGATGGTTTTCTTCAATCTTACTTAAAAGCTTGACGCAAAGCTCTTTCATTGCACCGCAGCAAAGTGCGATTTCGTCTTCTGCGCCCTCAGGAAGAGTTGGCAGAGTAACACCGTATTCCTCACAGAGTCTTTTCACTTCATAAGAGTTTGCCGAAGGATTGAGAATATATCCCATAAGGGTTGTATCAGCTTTGACGTTTTTTACTTCAGCATCACGTCTGAGAGCGAATTTATAAAGCTGTTTTGCATCGGCAGTGTACTTTTCGCAGTCACTCTCGCAGAACATTTTGAAGAAGTCTGCAAAATCAAAGCAGTCACTGCTGACAAACTTAACCTTATCGCCGAGGCTGAAATAAATTCTGCTTATGCTTTCGCCGTCAAATTCTGTGATGAAATATGCCTTGCCCTCTTTTTTGATTTCACCCATAAGGCCTGGCAAATCTCTTTCTTCTGCCACTTCGAGAGCCTTTGACTTTTCTTCAGTGGGAGCAGGGACATTTTCTCTCGTAAGTCCGAGTTTTTCGATAATGCCGAACATTTCGAGTTTAACGAGGAAACTGATTGCATTAAAGTTGTCGACAGGTTTAAGTTTGTAGTTTTTTATATTAGTATCAATAGGAGCTTCAAGACAGATAGTGCCGAGCTTGCGGCTGAGATATGCACTGTCCTTGCCCGCCAGAAGCTTGTCGTATACACCTTTTTTGATATCGAGCTCTTCCAGATGCTCATATATATAATCGATATTACCGTAGTTTATTATAAGGTCGCCTGCTGTTTTCTGACCGACACCTGCAACACCGGGAATATTGTCCGACGAGTCCCCCATAAGCGCCTTGATTTCAATCATACCCTCAGGCTCAACGCCGTATTCTTCTTTTAGCTTTTCTTTGTCATATTCTGTTGTTACAGCCTTACCCATCTTAGTCGCCGCAAGAAGCACGTGAGTGTTGTCGCTGACAAGCTGAAGAGAATCTCTGTCACCTGTTGCGATAAAGCACATATCTTCGCCCTTGCACTGAGTCGCAAGCGTACCGAGAATATCGTCAGCCTCATAGCCTTCCTTTTCCACAACGCTGCAACCGAGATAGCCGAGAATTTCTTTTATAAGGGGCATCTGCGAGCGAAGCTCCGGAGGCATACCCTTTCTGCCTGCCTTATATTCGCTGTACATCCCGTGTCTGAAAGTAGGCGCTTTAAGATCGAAAGCAACGGCCACCGCATCGGGCTCGCACTCCGCCTTAAGTTTGATGAGAATATTAAGAAAACCGTATATGGCGTTGGTAAACTGACCGTCTTTGGTTGTGAGAAGCTTTATACCGTAAAACGCTCTGTTGGCGATACTGTTACCGTCTATTACAAGAAGCCTCATATTTTTACCTCTTTTCTGTTTCATTAACTTTCAGTATAGCATATTTTTGGAAAATTAGCAATGAGTTATAACAATATTAAAATGTAAAAGGCAGATAGCTTTTACACCATCTGCCAAATATTATTTCAGATTATTTTTCCTCTAAAAGCTTTTCACAAGCTGCAATCTGAACACAGATGCAAAGAATTCTGGTTGCAACCATAAGCTCGTCAACAGGAGGATATGAAGGTGCAATTCTGATGTTCTTATCCTCAGGGTCGATTCCGTATGGGAAGGTTGCACCCGCAGTGGTAAGAGTAATGCCGCATTCTTTACAAAGCTGATAAACTCTTTTTGCAGTACCGGGCATAACATCAAGGCTGATGAAATATCCGCCCTTAGGATCTGTCCAGGTTGCAATTTCAAGATCTGCAAGCTTATCCTCAAACTGATTGATAACGCATCTGAACTTAGGTGCAAGAATCTTTCTGTGAAGCTTCATGTGCTTTTTGATACCGTCAACGCTTTTATAAAACTTAACATGTCTGTATTGATTAAGCTTATCATAACCGATAGTCTGAACAGACATACGCTTTTTGATCATCTCAATATTTTTGTCAGATGCGGCAAGAGCTGCCACACCTGCACCGGGGAAGCTGATTTTTGAAGTTGAGGTGAATTCAATAACCATATCCTCGTTGCCGTACTTTTTAAGCACATCAAAGATATCATCAATTTCGTCACCGTTATCGGTAAGATCGTGGATGATATAAGCATTGTCCCAGATGATTCTGAAGTCATCTGCTGCAGGACGCATCGATGCGATTCTGCGAACGGTTTTTCGGCTGTAGGTTACACCCGTGGGATTTGAATACTTGGGTACGCAGAACATACCTTTAACTGACGGATCCTTGATGAGCTCCTCAACAGCGTCCATATCAGGACCCCACTGTGTCATTTCAACAGGGATAAGCTCCATACCGTAATATTCGGCAATAGAAAAATGTCTGTCATATCCCGGTGACGGGCAAATGAACTTGAGCTTTCCCTGATCCTTCCATGGCTTTCCGCCTGAGCCTGTGAGCATACACTGAGTGATATAGTCAAACATAAGGTTAAGACTGGAGTTGCCGCAGACTATGACATTGTTTACGTCAACACCGAGAGCCTTTGCAAAAATAGTTTTACATTCGATGATACCTGTAAGCAAGCCGTAATTTCTGTATTCAAGGCTGTGGTTACTTTCCTCGTCCTCCCAGTCCTTTGAAGTGATTGCGTCAAGAAGTCCGTTTGAAACCGCCAGCTGGTCTGCGCCGGGCTTACCTCTTGACATATCGAGACTGAGTCCCTGAGCCTTATAGGCATTATATTTTTTCTGAAGTTCTTCTTTAAAAGCAATAAGTTCTTCTTTTGAATATGTGTTAAGCGGTGCCATTTTTATCCTCCTTCGGAGTGTATAAAATTCTGATACTTAATCCGGTATTAATCGGTTGGTTGTGTTTAGAAATCTGCTGAACCTGTTGTTCTGGGGAAGGGAAGCACGTCACGGATATTTGAAATACCTGTGAGATACATTACAAGTCTTTCAAAGCCGAGACCAAAGCCTGCATGCTTTGTTCCGCCGTACTTGCGAAGGTCGAGATACCACCAGTAGTCCTCTTCCTTGAGACCGAGCTCATTGATTCTTTCAACGAGCACATCGTATCTTTCTTCTCTCTGTGAGCCGCCGACGATTTCGCCGATACCCATAACAAGAAGGTCGCAAGCAGCAACTGTCTTGCCGTCATCGTTGAGTCTCATATAGAAAGCCTTGATCTCCTTGGGATAGTCTGTAACGAAAACAGGCTTTTTAAAGACAGTCTCTGTGAGGTATCTTTCGTGCTCTGTCTGAAGGTCACAGCCCCAGAATACTTTGAATTCGAATTCGTCGTTGTGTTCTTCAAGCATTTTTACTGCATCTGTGTATGTAACACGTGCAAAGTCCGAAGAAGCAACGGCTGTAAGTCTTTCAATGAGGCCCTTATCAACAAACTGATTGAGGAATTCGATATCCTGCTTGCAGTTTTCCATTACATACTTGATAACAAACTTGATCATTCTTTCAGCAAGTGCCATATCGTCCTGAAGGTCTGCAAAAGCAATTTCGGGCTCGATCATCCAGAATTCTGCGGCGTGGCGCTGAGTGTAGCTCTTTTCAGCTCTGAATGTGGGACCGAAGGTATAAATCTTACCGAAAGCCTGAGCCATAATTTCGCCCTGAAGCTGACCTGATACAGTAAGGAAAGCACTCTTGCCGAAGAAGTCTTCGCTGTAGTCGATGTTACCGTCTGCATCCTTGGGAGGATTTTCCATATCGAGAGTTGTTACTCTGAACATCTCACCTGCACCCTCACAGTCACTGCAGGAAATGAGAGGTGTGTGTGCATATATGAAGCCTTCGCTTTCAAAGAAGCGGTGAATAGCCTGAGCAGCAACGGAGCGTACTCTGAAGGATGCTGAATAGATATTAGTGCGGGGACGAAGGTGTGCAATAGTTCTCAGATACTCAAGTGAATGTCTCTTCTTCTGAAGAGGATATTCGGGAGCTGATGCACCTTCAAGTGTAACCTTTGTAGCGTTGATTTCAAAGGGCTGCTTTGCTTCGGGGGTAAGAATTACATCACCCTCAACAATTACCGCTGCACCAACATTATATTTTGCAACCTCAGCGAAGTTGTCGATCTTGTCTTTTTCAAATACAACCTGAACGCCCTTGAAGCAACTGCCGTCATTGAGCTCCATAAAGCCTAAAACCTTGGAATCTCTGTTGGTACGTATCCAGCCGCAGACCGTAACGGGGGCATCGGTGAACTTTTCAGCACACTCATAGAGCTTACTGATTTCTGTACGTTTCATATATATTTCCCTCCATATTAGAGTATTTTACACATTGATTAAGTATTATATCAGTTTTTTACCCAAAAATCAAGGATTTTGAGGGGCTTTTGTCACTTTTTAGTTTTACATACTGCCGACAAGTCTGAGTGAGCCTTTAACTAAAAATTCTATGTTTTCCTGCATATATACGGTATCTTTTTTTGTGTGGATTCTGTCCATATAGAGTACACCGAGTTTTTTAGTCTTTTTAAGTGCCGCAACTCCTACACCGAGAGGCACATTCATCTGGTCTGAGGGGTAGAAAACTCCCTTATAACATACATCAACGCTGAAATCTTTATCAGACACATAAGCTTGTTTTATTTTTTCTTTGTACCCTTTTGCTTTGCGGTTAAGGGCAAAGAGGATATTTTTGCCGTCCGATACACAGTCGAAGTTTATAAGAAGTGTATTCTTGATTTCTTTTCTGTGCTTCGAGGAGAATGATGACGAGCCGATAAGACCTGCTTCCTCTAAATCGAAAAGTACAAAGGCTACACCGTTTCTTTTGTCTTCGGGAAGAGCTGCCAGCAGATCAAGTACTGCCGTAACACCTGATGTGTTGTCATTTGCCGTATGCTTATTGGCAGGACCGAACATCATAAGAAACAGCATAAGATATATTCCTGCAATAGCTGTTAACGGTACAAGAGCTTCATTTACAAGTCCAACGAGTACAGCTGCAACTGCGGGTACGGCAATGATAGCAAGTGTAAGGACTATCTGATACAGAAGATAGCATATAAAACTCTTCGGTGTAATAAAATTAGGCAGTGGCATAGCTGCGCAGGTATCATAGTGAGCAGTAAAAATCACCTTGGCACTTTTCACGTCGCCGATAACAATGTTTCTGGATCTGAAAGAGCCTTTCTCGATTTTTACATCGTATCCGAGGTTTCTGACATACTCACTTACCCAATCGATAAAATATGTTTTCTGCTGTCTTGACTTTCTGATTTCGTGGTTAGCGAAAATTATTTTTGTCGAATCCGTCATTTCAGACACTTCCTTTTAAAGGTTTTCCATAGTTATTTTATAGGCAAGCTCTTCCAGCTGTTCAATGCTCGAAAGTGCACCCACCTGCTGACGGTAGGCCGCCGCACCGTGAATGCCTTTGATATACCAGGCGGCATGCTTTCTTGCCTCTTTTATGCCGATTCTTTCGCCCTTATATTCGCATATAAGCCTGATGTGGCGTACCATTACCCTCATTCTTTCGCTGACGGGAGGCTCAGGTAAAATTGACTCGTGCTTAAGGTATGCACTTATCTGACTGAACACCCATGGTCTTCCGAGTGCTCCCCTGCCTACCATAACGTAGTCACAGTTGGTTTCTTCTATCATTTTTGCCGCAGATATTCCGTCAACAATGTCTCCGTTGGCAATTACGGGTATGCCGACATTTCTCTTGACTTCGGCAATCATCTGTCTGTCAACAGGCGGAGCATACATCTGCATTCTTGTTCTGCCGTGAACCGTTATAGCGTCCATGCCCGCATTTTCGGCTCTCTTTGCCATATCGACACAGTTGATGTTGTCACTGTCCCAGCCGAGTCTGATTTTCACCGTCACGGGAATATCAACAGCTTTGCGGACACTTTTCATAATTCTTTCTGCAAGGTCAAGGTCTTTTAAAAGGGCACTTCCTCCCCCGTTACCTGCAATTTTAGGCGCAGGACAACCCATATTGATGTCGATAACATCAGGATTGAACTTGAGGCACTCTACAGCACTGTTTGCCATAATCTCAGGGTCTGAGCCGAAAATCTGAGCCGCCGCAGGGCGTTCCTTATCGCTGAGCAAAAGCAGAGACTTGCTTTTTCTGTCACACATTGTAAGTCCCTTGCTGCTGACCATTTCGCTGACAACATATCCTGCACCGTATTCGTGGCAGATTTCGCGGAATGCTCTGTCTGCAACCCCTGCCATAGGCGCAAGTGCCGCAGTGCGGGAGTCTATTTCTATATTACCAATCTTCATAATAAATCCTCAAAAGAAGCGGTACAGAAAGTTGCACCGCTTCTCATACAAGTTGATTAATATTCAGCTTCGCCCTCATAGACTAAGACTGCATTACCTGTAAGATAAATACCGTCCTCGTTATAAGTTACTGCAAGGTCACCGCCCTTGAGCTTAACTGTGATTTCTTCGCCCATTTCACAGAAGCCGTTCTTAACTGCTGCTACTACCGCAGCACAGGCACCTGTACCGCAGGCAAATGTCTCACCGTTACCTCTTTCATAAGCTCTCATCTTAAGAGTATGGCTGTTTACAACTCTTACAAATTCTGTGTTGATTCTTTCGGGGAAGATATCAGCATATTCAAAGCAAGGACCGATTTCATTAAGGTCGAGTGAATCGATATCTCTCTGGAATACTACACAGTGGGGGTTACCAACACCAAGGCAAGTGATGTTATAGCTGTTTGTGCCGATAGTGATGGGATAGTCGATGATTTCGCCCTCATCAAGAGTACAGGGAAGTTCCTTTGCATCGAAAGTAGGCTTACCCATATAAACCTGAACAGCTGTTACTCTCTTGTTTGAAACATAGAGCTTGAGCTCCTTTATGCCTGCGCCTGTTTCGACGGTGAGTTCTTCCTTTGTAACAATACCCTTATCATAGAGATATTTACCTACGCAGCGTATAGCATTACCTGCCATCTTACTCTCTGAGCCGTCACGGTTGAAGATACGCATTCTCGCATCGGCAACATCTGAATTTTCGATAAGCACAATACCGTAGCCACCGATACCGCTGTGGCGGTTACAGAAGTTGATGCAAAGTGACTCGGGACAAGTAAGACTGCCGTCACGGTTATCTATAAAGATATAGTCGTTGCAGGTACCCTGCATCTTAGCAAACTTGAAGGTATTTCTTGTCTTACGCATTGCATTGATATCGATAAGCTCAGTGTTCTGCTGGCTGTAGTTACTTGCAAGAATATCGAGCATAGCATTTGCTGTATCAAGGGATGTAAAGCAAGCGATACCAAGCTGAAGTGCTTTTCTGTGAAGTGCAATATAGTTATCCATAGTTGCATCAAAGAGTGCACCTGTATAAACGATAAAGTCAATCTTTCCGCTTTCAAGAAGCTTGAAGCAGTAATCAGACTCTGTGATACCCTTGACGTAAGTTACGTTGATGCCGAGGTTAACGATTGCTCTTGCTGTATCCTTGGCAGCGTAGATGTTGATACCGAGGTCCTGAAGCTTCTTCGCGATTGAAACGATTTCGTCAAGGTCGTGCTCGTCAACGCTGAGAAGTACGCCCATTTCTTTTTTGTCACTCTTGGACTCAACCTTGATACCTGATGATGTGAGTCCCTTGAAGAGTGCTTCGTTGAGAGTCTTACCGATACCTAAAACTTCACCTGTGGACTTCATTTCCGGTCCGAGGTAGGAGTTAACGTCATTGAGCTTTTCAAATGAGAATACGGGAGCCTTGACTGCAAAGTAAGGAGGTGCTTCGTAAAGACCTGTGCCGTAGCCTAAATCCTTAAGAGGTGTGCCTACCATAACCTTAGTCGCAAGGTCAACCATAGGTACATTTGTAACCTTACTGATGTAGGGAATAGTTCTTGAAGCTCTGGGGTTAACCTCGATAACATAAAGCTGATTTTCATATATAAGGTACTGGATATTTACAAGACCCTTTGTGCCAAGTGCAAGAGCTAATTTCTCTGAGCAGTCTACAACAGTCTGAGTCATCTTATCTGTAAGTGAGAAGGGCGGATAAACTGCAATGGAGTCACCTGAGTGAACACCTGCACGCTCGATATGCTGCATAATACCGGGGATAAGAACATCCTTACCGTCGGAAATTACGTCAACCTCGATTTCAGTACCGCTCATATATTTGTCAACAAGCACGGGATTTTCGATACCGGTTGAAAGAATCTTCTTCATATATCTTTCGACTTCAATGTCATTGTGCACGATCATCATATTCTGACCGCCGATAACATAAGAGGGACGAAGAAGCACGGGATATGTGAGTCTGTTTGCAGCTTCTAAAGCTTCCTCAAGAGTCATAACGCCGCAACCCTGAGGTCTCATAAAGCCGTATTCTTCAAGAAGTGCGTCAAACTTTTCTCTGTCTTCAGCTGTGTCAATACCCTGCTGTGATGTGCCGAGAATCTGAATTCCGTTATCATCAAGGAACTTTGTAAGCTTGATAGCTGTCTGACCGCCGAATGCAACAACGACACCGATGGGCTTTTCAACCTCGATGATGTTCATTACATCTTCGTCGCAAAGAGGCTCAAAGTAAAGTCTGTCAGCTGTATCATAGTCTGTTGAAACAGTTTCGGGGTTGTTGTTTACGATAACAACATCATAGCCGAGCTCCTTGAGAGTCCATACACAGTGTACGCTTGAGTAGTCGAATTCGATACCCTGACCGATACGGATAGGACCTGAGCCGAGTACCATTACAACGTCCTTGCCTGAACGCTTGAAGCGTCTTGATTCGCAAGCCTTATCATAAGATGAATAGAAATAAGGTGTGGTTGCCTTATACTCTGCACCGCAGGTATCAACCATTTTATACGACGCCTGAGCGTGGAAAGCTTCTGGGAATGAACAGAACTTGCGCAGAGTCTTGTCCGTATATCCGAGCTTCTTGGCTCTGAGATAGGTATCCTCGTCGATTTCCTTACCCTGGATTTCGTTTTCGAAGTCAGCAAGGTTGCGGAGCTTTTCAATGAACCACTTGTCAACTCTTGTGATTTCATTGATTGTATCTGTTGAAACGCCTGCCTTGATAGCTTCGAAGATAGTGAAGATTCTTCTGTCGTCCTGCTCCTCGAGTCTTTCAAGTAAGGGTTTGTCGCTTATAGGTGCAGCATTGAGGCTGTCGAGGGAAATTTCAGCACCGCGTATAGCTTTCATTATAGCTTCTTCAAAGCTCTGACCGATGGACATTACCTCACCGGTAGCTTTCATCTGTGTACCGAGCTTACGGCTTGAGCCGATGAACTTATCGAAGGGCCACTTGGGGAACTTACAGACAACATAGTCAACTGAGGGCTCAAAGCAAGCGCTTGTTTCGCCTGTTATATCGTTCTGGATTTCATCAAGATTATAGCCAAGTGCGAGCTTTGTTGTCATCTTGGCAATAGGATAACCTGTTGCCTTTGAAGCAAGAGCTGATGAACGTGAAACTCGGGGGTTAACCTCGATAACTGCATATTCAAACGAATCGGGATTGAGAGCAAACTGACAGTTACAGCCGCCGACAATCTTAAGGGCACCGACGATATCGAGAGCTGCTTTCTTGAGCATATTATATTCCTTGCTTGAAAGTGAAAGTGCAGGAGCTACAACGATACTGTCGCCTGTGTGTACGCCAACGGGGTCGAAGTTTTCCATTGAGCAGATAGCGATAGCGTTACCTGCTGAGTCACGCATTGTCTCAAATTCGATTTCCTTCCAGCCCTTGATGTATTTTTCAACAAGAATCTGTGTGATAGGTGAAGCATCAAGACCAGTCTTGGCGATAATACGAAGCTCGTCTTCGTTATAAGCAACACCGCCGCCTGCACCGCCGAGAGTGAAAGCAGGACGCACGATTACGGGATAACCGATCTTCTTGGCAATTTCAAGTGATGTTTCGATATCATAAGAGATTTCTGAGGGAATGCAGGGCTGATTGATGCTCTCCATTGTGTCGCGGAAAAGCTGTCTGTCTTCAGCCTTATCAATAGCTTCAACATCAGTACCGATAAGCTTAACGCCGTTTTCCTGAAGGAAGCCTTCCTTCCAGAGCTGCATTGAAAGAGTAAGACCAACCTGACCGCCGAGACCTGCAAGAAGTGAGTCGGGCTTTTCAAGCTTGATAATTCTCTTTAATGTTTCTGTGGTAAGAGGCTCAAGGTAAATTTCGTCTGCAAGAGCCTTATCTGTCATAATTGTTGCAGGGTTGGAGTTAACGAGCACAACATTCATACCTGCCTGCTTTAATACTCGGCAAGCCTGAGCGCCTGCATAGTCGAATTCAGCAGCCTGACCGATTACGATAGGACCTGAACCGATAACTACTACTTTTTTGATATCCTTATTAAGCGGCATTGTTTATTCCTCCAATCCTTTTAAAAATTCAGCGATGATTTCATCTGTGGGCTCGAACTGCACTGAGAAAGCCTTGTCAGCCTCGTAAGCGATACCCTCAACAGTACCGTCATTTACGTTTGAATAGCTTACTTCGCCTTTCTTTATGCTATCTTTGCAAACAGCGTAGCCGTGATTCTGCGAAGCAATAACCGATCTCTGTGTACCAACGATCTTTACAGGCTGGTTGGAGCCGTGGTGACCGTAGGGAAGCTTGTAGGTATCTGCGCCCTGAGAAAGAGCCATAAGCTGATGGCCCAGACCCATACCGAACATGGGAAGCTTGCCGAAAAGAGCCTTGATTTCTTCGATGATTGCACCGTTTTCTTTAGGATCGCCGGGTCCCTCTGTAATGATTACAGCATCAGCACCGAGTGCAAGCACATCATCTGCCTTGAAGTTATAAGGCATTACAGTTACCTTATAACCCTTATCCATAAGAGTTACCTCAAGGTTTTTGCTTGAACCGAGGTCGATTAAAGCAATATGCTTTTTGATTTCGTTCTTGGGAAGATATACCGAAGCTTCCTTGCTGCCTGTATTTTCAACAGCATTCACTATTTTGTAGTTCTTGACCTCATCGAGATTCTCGGGAACTGCGTCACAGATAATTGCATTCATACTACCCTTTTCACGGAGAATGCAGGTAAGCTCTCTTGTATCTACGCCGTAAATACCGGGAACATCCTTATTCTTAAGGAATTTATCAATATCATATTCGCATCTGAAGTTTGAGGGAGCCTTGCACCATTCTCTTACGACATAGCCATGAAGCTTTGATTCACCGATAAAGTCTGACTCGATGATACCGTAGTTGCCTATCATGGGGAATGTCTGTAAAACGATTTGGCCGTAATAATTGGGGTCTGTGAGAGTTTCGATATAGCCCACAACATTGGTATTGAAAATGAGCTCACCGATTGCAGTTTTGTCAGCACCGAAAGCGTAGCCCTCGAATACCGTACCGTCACTGAGTACCAAATAACGCTTTTTCATTAAATGCACCGTCTTCATCCTGAGATGAAGTTTCCTTTCACATATATTCTTGCAGTTTTTAACTTAAATATCAGTCTATCATACATTTTACAAGCACAGCCTTCTGAGCGTGAAGTCTGTTTTCTGCTTCGTCAAAGATTTCGTTTGCGTGCTCTTCGAATACCTTAGCTGTGATTTCTTCTTCGCGGTGAGCAGGTAAGCAGTGAAGCACCATAACGCCCTCGTTTGATACAGCAACAACGCTGTCGTTTATCTGATAGTCCTTGAATATCTTCTTTCTCTCTTCAGCCTCGCCTTCCTGACCCATTGATGCCCATACGTCAGTATAGAGTACATCAGAGCCTGCAGCAGCCTCTAAGATATTGTCTGTGCAAAGGAAGTCGCCGTTTTCTTTTGCCCAGGCCATAATTTCAGCGTCGGGCTGATAGTCCTTGGGACAAGCGATTGCAACCTTCATACCGGTCTTGATACCGCCGACGATAAGGCTGTTTGCCATATTGTTACCGTCACCGATGTAGCAGAGCTTTTTGCCTGCAAGTGTACCCTTATATTCGCGGATAGTCTGAAGGTCAGCGAGCACCTGGCAGGGGTGGCAGAAGTCTGTAAGGCCGTTGATGATGGGTATTGAGCCGTACTTTGCAAGAGCTTCAACTTCGCTCTGCTCAAAGGTTCTTATCATAATACCGTCAAGGAAGCGTGAAAGTACTCTTGCCGTATCTTCTACAGGCTCGCCTCTGCCGATCTGAAGTTCTTTTGAAGAAAGGAAGAGAGCCTGTCCGCCGAGCTCGTGCATACCAACCTCGAAAGAAACTCTCGTTCTTGTAGATGACTTTTCGAAAATCATACCGAGAGTTTTACCTTCAAGAATCGGGTGTCTGATACCCTTTTTCTTTTCTTCCTTAAGTCTGTCGGCAAGGTCAAGGGTACTGAGTATTTCTTCCGTTGACCAGTCGAGCAATTTGAGTAAGTGTTTCATTTTAATCTATCTCCTTTTGTGATTTCGGTTATCACAAATAAAATTACCTAATAACCTATTAAGATATTATACATTATCTATTTATATAAATCAATAAAGTTTGCATAAAAAATGAATAAAAAAATAACGAGTAACGAAAAAAGTTACTCGCAAAAAGTGAAAATATTATCCATTGAAGAAAACGAAAAGCAAAAATGACAGTGGCACTGAAATTGAGTCTTTGCCATCATACACATCATCTTCACCCGACCTCTCGTTTTTATCTGCGGTATTATAGCATAGGCAAAAATAAAAATCAAGGGGTTAGATATAAAAAATTTATCTTTTTTGGGTACATGTTATACATAAGCAAAAGTGGCAGGTTAAATCCCGCCACTTTATTTTAATAATGTGCTGCACCGCAAGCGCAAGTGCCGTTTGTTTTGAAGAGCCTATAGAAGAAGCAGAGGATTTTCCAGATGAAACTTGATATGCCCGACTTATGACATTTGCAGGAGCAAAACTCTGATCCGCATATATCACACTTGCCGTCCTTATTATTGTCAGTATGTGATCTGCACAAAACACCATCTGCAAAAATAATTGTAGCTTTATTGAGAGCATCATTGTTCTTACCAATGATCATGCCATTCCACTGTTCCTGAGTGCCACCGAAGTAGACATACTTCAAATAGTCCACATTCATAAATGCATCGTCTTCGATTTCTGTAACAGTTGCAGGGATAGTAATTTCAGTGAGTGCAGAGCAATATTTAAATGTACTGTCGCTGATTTTTTCAAGTTTTTCGGGAAGTGTTATACTTTCAAGTGACCAACAATATAAAAATGCTGATTCATCTATCTCTGTAACAGTTGAAGGAATATTGATATTCTTTAAACTTCCACAGCCTTCAAAAGCACTCTTACCAATCTTGCCGATTGTCCCCTCAAACACAACTGTTTCTAGTCCACTGCAATTATAAAATACAAAGTCAGAAATCTCATCTAAATCACATTTAAGAACAATTTTTTTCGTCAAATGTGAAAAAGCATACTTATCAATCTCTGTCACAGTTTCAGGAATGATCATTTCTTCAATTCCTGTATTACCAAATGCACGTTCACCAATTTTCTTAATGTTTTTAGGCATTGTAAAATTCTTTAAACTTATACAGTTGCAAAAAACATATGGACCAATCTCTGTAACACCATCAGGTACAACTATCGTCTCTAGTTTTTCACAATCCTGAAAACACCAATAACCGATCTCTGTCAGTGTACTCGGCAATACGACTTCTTTCAAATTTCTACATCTAAAAAACATACTTGTTGATAAAGAGGTAATACTTTCAGGAATTATAACTTTTTCAAACCCTGCCCCCGAGAAACATTTATGCAAAATTTGATCAACATCGCTAGGAATAGTATAATTTATTTCATCACCAAGGTATTTGACCATTGTGATATTCGTTGGATTCGGGCTATAATCAACACAGTGCATTAAAGAACTATTACTCTTGTAGAAGTATCCACAATTCACACTTGTATCATAGTCAATGAAACCAACATCTTCAACAGCGTCGGGTTCAATCCAATATAAATCCACAGGAATAGTATATGTATTATTGAAGACAGCATTTTTTGTAAGTCTTATCAACGTATGAGGTTTTCTATCGTAAGACTCTGAGTCCTGAAGAGTAGTATATAAGGATCCGTCTTTAGAAATATAATAATCATTGTTAGCAGATACTTCTATATTTTCTAAATTTGCACAACCAGTAAAAGCCAAAGGTTCAATATGTGATACATTCTCGCCTATTCTAACAGTCTTTAAGTTGGCACAATTATTAAATGCGCAACCCTCAATTGTTTGCACATTATCACCAACGTCTACTCTTGTAATTTTCTGACACCAATCAAAAGTACTAAATCTTATAATCGTTATCCCTTCACCTAATTTTATATCTGCAATAGTATAACATGCTGCAAAAGCACATTCGCCCAAATCTGTAACACTGTCAGGAATATCAACCGCCTCAAGAGCTGTACATCTGAGAAAAGCATTTTCACCGATTGTTTCAAGTTTGCAGGTATCAATCAAACCATTACCAACAACTGTAAAATTTTTAATACTGTGGCAATCTACAAATGCATAGTTACCGATTTCTACAAGGCATTCAGGAAAGGTTACTGATGTAATTTTATCACAAAAATCAAATGCATAGTCACCGATTTTTACTACAGGGCAACCGCCAAGAGTTGCGGGCACTGTAACATCACCACTGATAGAAGTATCAACATTAGTAATAGTTGCCTCACCATTTGTAACAGCATAAGTATAGTATCCGTCAGTATATTCGACGGCACTTGCCGACATCACTGCACAAATCATAATCACGCAAATAAGTGCCGACAGCAATAAGAGTTTAATTATTTTTTTCATTTTATTTTCCTCCTTTGAAATTGTATTTATAGTTTACTCCTTTAACATATAAAAGTCAATACAAAAATTGAAAATATCGATCCTTATGTTTTTATTGAAATAAACCTTGAAGGCAGGGCACAAAAAAAATCTGAAAAAAAAATATCGAAAAAACTATTGACAAACTCATTTCAAAGTGGTATAGTATACAAGCACTCGAGAGAGTGAAGTGAATATGCGAGAGTGGCGGAATCGGTAGCATTGAGCTTGACCGCGTCCTGTGGACGAAACAGGGAAAGCGAAATGGCGCAGCGGTCAGAATTCGGCGAAGCAACTAAGCGAGCAACGAATTTTGGGCACCGCAAGAGTCACGTGCAGATACTTTCTTGAGCAGCACAATTTAATATGCGAGAGTGGCGGAATCGGCAGACGCGCACGTTTGAGGGGCGTGTGGGGCAGCTCGTACGGGTTCAAGTCCCGTCTCTCGCACCATAGTGAGTGTTCATAACACAAGTGAACACTCACTCTTTTTTTATCCGTTTCCTCATTGTTAATTTTAGTATAGTATGTTATGTATTGAGCAGGTTTTGAGCCTGCTCTTTTTTGTTATGCCGTGAGATATTCCACGGCTACGCCTCGTCTTGCTTCGAGGATTATATTTTCCTCTTTAATAGGATTATCAATCACTCCCACAAAGCGATAATGGATTATGATTTTCTGTGTTTTGTTTTTGCCTTTGCCATCAATAGAATGAACTTCAATCTTTTCTATCAGTTCGTTTAAGAGTGCAGGTGTAAGAGTTTCCATCTGCATAAACTTACGAACCGCCAAAGTAAACAGCTCTTTGCTTGTACGAAGATTTTCAATTTCAGCAAGCTCATCCTTGTATTGCCTGATTTTTACCTTCAGTTCATCACGCTCAGTTTCATACTTCTGAGAGAGCTGCATAAAGCTTTCCTCATTGACAATTCCATTGACATGCTTCTCGAAAAGTTTCTCGTACATCACTGCAATCTCTTTTGTTCTTGCTGTTGCTTTATCAATGCTGCTTTCAAGAAACTTTTGCTGATTGAGGATGTTTTTGTTTGTCTTGGCTTCAAGAATATCTGCAAAGGCTTGTTCATCTTCGGCGAGAAAGTTTGCCAAGTTTCTCAACTCAAGCATAACAATCTGCTCCAAAGAATCCGCTCTGACATAATGCGTGCCCTCACAAGTGCCTCTGCGACCTTTGTAGTTGGAACACATAAAATATTTGATGTCAGTATTTGGATGATTGACATTGAACCATAAAGGACTTCCGCAATCGGCACAGTATAACAAACCGCAGAACATATTCTTTTCAGCGTGTTCCGGATTCGGTGCTCTGCGTTTTGCTTTTGCTTTCATCTTCTGCACTGTTTCAAACGTGTCTCTGTCAATAATAGGCTCGTGTACGCCCTTAAATACCTTCCAATTCTCTTCAGGGTTAAGAATCCTTTTCTTGTTCTTAAAACTCTTGGAATAAGTCTTAAAGTTAATAACATCACCGCAGTATTCCTGCTGTTCGAGTATCTTACCTACGGTAGTCTTGCACCACTTGTACGGGTCAGGCTGTGTTTTCTTTCCGCCTCTGTCAAGACCTTTACTCTGCCAATATGCCATAGGTATCATCACTTTGTTTTTTTGCAAGATACGGGCAATGGTTTCATTACCTTTACCTTCAATGCACATAGCAAAGATACTTTTAACAACTTCTGCCGCTTCGGTATCAACTATCCATTTCTTTTTGTTCTCAGGACTCTTCATATAACCGTAGGGCGGTTGAGATAAAGGCTCACCCATATTACCCCTTATGCGATGTGATGAGCGTACCTTGCGACTTATGTCACGGGCATACATTTCATTCATTATGTTCTTGAAGGGAGCAATTTCATTCTCACCGTCATTACTGTCAACCATATCGTTGACGGCAATGAAGCGTATGTTATGTTCGGGAAAGAAGTTGTCCGTGTAATGACCGACTGAAACATAATCTCTGCCGAGACGGGATAAGTCTTTTACAATTACTGTTGTTACATATCCCATTTCTATATCTTCAAGCATTGCCTGAAAACCGGGACGATTAAAATTTGTTCCAGTATAACCGTCATCAACATAAAACTTTGTATTAGTGAGTTTTAACTCCTTTGCTCTTTGTGAGAGTAACCTTTTCTGATTTCCGATTGAGTTACTCTCGCTATCTGTTCCGTCATCACGGGACAGACGACAATAGATTGCTGTTATGCCTAAATTATCCGACTGCATTTATCCTCCTTTCTCCGGCATTTGAATTCACACATTCTGCAATCATTGTATCATTACTTTCCGCAACAGACAAATGTGCGAAATCACTTCCGATAAATTTTTCTAATCTTTCCTTCATTGTTATCTTTGTTTCTTCAAAGCGTGATGAAACAATATACCTTACTCCGTTTATCACATACTCATTCGCCTCCGCACGAATGTCACTTAATATTTTTAACAAATTGATTTTCAAATACTTAAATATTTTCATTCACATCACCTCGCATCTCTCTGCCGCATCAGAAAGCGGTAATAATGTTCAACAGCCTTGATTACAAATTCCTGCTTCTGTTTTTCCGTAAACCTCGACTTCAAATACCTCTCAATACTTTCCGTAGGTATTTTCAGATAGTCTTTCTGATTTGCTTTTGCTACGGACATGATTTCAA
>JAZSMR010000003.1:0-20842 GCA_045535965.1 Acutalibacteraceae bacterium | reverse complement strand
AACGAATTACCCCCTGAAAGAATAGTTGCCATTGCGGGCAATCTTTCGGGCAAGGGAATGATTAAGGCGGCAGGTGCACAGCCGTATGTTGTATTCAGGCTAAAGGGCAGAAGCCCCATTGAGGCGATGAAGGATATGATTACTGTCCTTGGGGACAGCAAATTATGAATTGCTGACGAGGAAATAGGCCTTCCCCGGAAGGGGGACCACGCAGTGGTGGATGAGTTATAATGAAGCGAAGCTTCAATTCATGCCGCAAGGCAATTCATGGCGAAGCCAATTCATGACCGCAGGTCAATTCATTAAAAATGCAAAGTGCAAAATGCAAAATTAAGGGTCGCCTCGCTCCGTTTTTATCCGTTTAAATATTGTAAAGTAAACCGCTCCTGTTCCGCCATTTTCAGTTAGGAGTCAGGAGTTACTGACGAGGAAATAAGCCTTCCCTGGAAGGGAAGGTGGCACGAAGTGACGGATGAGTCGAAGCCTCTCCTCTCAGGAGAGGCTTGAATGAATTGGCTTCGCTTCATTGACTCCTAACTCCTCACTCCTAACTTATTTCATACTTGCTCTTATAGCTCTCCCCTATTCTCACGCTCTCGTCCATATTATCTACGGCATCGCGGTAAATATCAATAAGGCTTTCGTCGCCTGTATATTCATCTGCCTTGCAAAGATAGATATCACAGTGTCCGCTGCCGTTGCCTATCCAGAGCTCACCGTCTTCGTCGCATTTGCATAAGAAGATATAGCACTCCCCTTTATCAGGCAGCATATCACCGCTGTATAAGGTTGACATTTTGCCTATTGGCATTACACCGTCACCTTTGAACAGTGGTATATTTACGTCGGTTCTCAGCTCACCCTTGAGGTTTTCAATTATCTTTATCTCATACTTTGTAAAAGGAAAAGCGTAGAATTTAAATCCGTCATACCATTCTGCATCGGTGTACCCCGTACCGACAACCTCTTTTACCTCGGCAATGAAAACATAGTCTGCAAAGCCTGCGAGCTTTTTGTTATCAGACACGTCAAAAGCCCAGTCTATGATCTTAGTTTCTCTTTCGTACTCCGTGTTTATCACGCTTATGGGGTCTCTCAACGGAAAAATCTCTGTTTCGAGTTTATCCTTTATGTACCCCTGAAAAGCTCTGCCTGAGATGAATACCACTAAAAGTACCGCTACGACGCTTAAGGTTATTATAACTGTCTTCTTACTTTTCTTCATGTGTTTTATCCTCCTTTTCGGTTTTCACAGTATTAGATGAAAATTAGGGAAGGTTTGTTGCAATGAATTTAATCTTTTGAATAAGCGTAATAGATATCGTCAGTATAAACGTTATGCTCGTTTTTGTCGTGATGAGAATACCATACCTGAGCGAAAAACGGATTATTCTTTGCAATTTCATCATAATTCCAGGGAATCGGCAGACATTCGGGACACCAATGACCGCCCTTGAGGACAAGGTTCGGCGACATTTCGAACTCGTGACCGCAGTGGCATTTCCATTTAATGGGAGTATACATATCTTTGCCCATTCGAAGACTAAGGCACTTGCCTCCTCTGTACTCTGCTGCTTTTTTCATATCCGCTATTTTAAGCTCATTAAAGGGCTTGCTTTCATCATAGCCGTGATAGAGATACTGCATTTTTTCTTTATCGGGTATAATCACATCGAAGTTTTTCCAGCTCTTGGGTATAGCTCTATATTTGTCTATTGAGCCGTAAAAGGCCGTGATTCTGTCCTTTATACCGTTGTCAATCCATGCCTTGGTGCCGTAAAGAGGTGTGTTTACTATGGGACCCATCATATACTTCTTGAGCATATTAAGAGGGGCAATAGGCGTGAATCTGTAAAGTGCAGGGGTTTTCTTTGCAAGCATCCTGAAATAGTCCTTTATAGGCACATTATATCTAAACTTAAGATACTTTTCGAGGTCGTCGGCGTCAGTAAACCACTGGCCGTGGAAATTCTGTAATATAAACCAGTTGGGGTCAAAGAGCTTTTTGGGTACATCCTTACCCTTCATACCGAGGGCGTTAAGAAGAAGCACCTCAAACTCATAGTTGGTTATGCGGTAGTCGTGGCCTGAGCTGATATTATAGAATCTTCTCCAGAATTCCTCAGGCAATCTGTCGTTACATACCTTGGCGCAGAGTCTGCCGCTGTCTTCTACTGTTACCCACTCGAGTACACCGTTTATGGGTACGTGGTACATAATAGGGTCAATATTTTTAAGAATATCAGGGTAAAGTATGCCCGTTTGTCTCAGGGATACCCAATATTTAAGACCCGACTCTGCAAGTATCCTTTCAGCTATAGTCTTACTTATAGCATAGTGGTCATATACACTTATCTGTATCGGGTCCCCTGTTCTACCCCAGTGAGTAGGATAGTTACGGTCACCCGTCTGGGCGACGGTACCGATATAAACAACCTTGATACTGTCGGGGTCTTTCTGTGACTTGACGGCTCTGACGATATTTTCCATAGCCGTAACATTGACAAACATAGTCTTTTTAGGATAATAGTCTGCCGCAGGCGACACCATACCGCCAACGTGAAGTATGTAATCTGCTCCCGTTACGCACTCGAGTACGTCCTCATAAACTGTGAGGTCACCGAAAACCACCTTTACACCGTCTTCGTTTTCATGGTCGCCGAAGAGTTTTCTTGCCTTTTCCGTCTCTGAGGGTAAAACCAACAAAACAAGATTATACATCCTCTTTCTTTTACGAAGCTCCTTGTAAGCCTCATATCCCATATTACCTGTAGCACCGGTTAAAAATACGGTTTTTTTCATATTTTTCTTTCCCCCTAAAATCAATTCTGATTTTACTTCTACATTAAAAGTATACATTTTTTTACTTTAAGTGTAGTTTAAAAGTTTTTAACTCTAATTTAATATAAATACTGTTTTTTGTTAATATTTGTTTAAGCATATCAACACTACAACTGTACAGTGTTTTTAATAAATACAGTGTTTTTTCACTGTTGATTTTAAGTCATAAAAGCAAAAGATGCCCTGCCTTATAAAACAGAACATCCTGAGATTCTTACTTATATATTTTGCTTATCTCTTCAGCCCTTTTCTTAACCTGCTCTCTCAAGCTCTTAGGCTCAAGGACTTCAATTTTTTCTCCGAACTGCATAATCCAGGAGACAAGACCGTCACTGACTACACATTTGGTTGTAAGGAGAAATCTGTTTTCGCTGCCGCCGACTCTGATAGAAGTCTCCGTACCGAATCTGTCGAGCATCTCCTCTAAAATAGAGCTGTCGCAGGAGGCTTCGAGGGTCTGGGTATCACCGCTGAACATATTGAATATCTTGCCCGAGTAATCGGCAGAGTCAAAGTAATTCTTATAAGGCGAAACCTCGCTGAATTTTCTCGCTCTCACCTGAGCAATCTCTACCTTTTTCATACGGTCTATTCTCGTGTGCATAAGGTTATCGTATTTCTGATTGTTACCAATGAGGTAATAGTGGTCGTTGCTCCATATCATAGCGTAGGGGCTTACAGAGAATTCCTTTTCCTCGGTTACAACCTTGTTTTCTGTTTCATCAAGACGTCTTTTGCTGTAAACAAAATTGATTCTTCTGCCTGTCTGAATTGCTCTGCTGATGATGTCGATATTATAATAAATCTCTTCGTTGAGACACTTGTGACGCTTCTCTATGTAGACCTGTCTTTCAAGCATTGTTGCCTGAGATTTACTGCATAGAGTACCTATCTTTTTGATAAGCTCCTTAGTCTTTTTAGGCGTGATGAAATTAGCCGCCTGGACAGCGTCTATGAGGAGTCTCAGCTCGGGAAGCTCGAAGTCTCTTGTGCAGATACAGTAGCCGGGCTTCGGGTTTCTTACGGATATGATATCAACGCCTGACTCCTTGAGAGTCTTTACGTCGGAGTAGATTGACTTCCTTTCGCAGGATATACCCTTGCTTTCAAGCATATAGCTTATTTCGTCAACACTTACGGGGTGCTCCTCGTCACTGTTTTCTTCGAGGAAGCTTTTTATATAAAGGAGTTTCATTTTTGTATAGCCTTTATCTGCCATAGAATCACCTCATTTATTTTAAAAGGAAGCCCCGATAACGAGGCTCCCGATAATATCAGTATGTCATTTTTACGTTAAGCTCTCTGATAACATCCTCGTCAATCTTGACAAGCTCACGGTCATAGGAAAGAATGCCGTTAACCTCAAATTCAACGTCGGAAACCTGAGTATATACTGTTGCACTGAGGCCCTTTTTGATATTGGGAATAATCTGCTTTTCGTGGAGATTCCTGTAAGCATTTGTAAGAGCAACCTTGTTAGCATACATCTGATAACCGAAGCTCTTTTCCCAGTTCCATACGTGGCCTCTTATCTTCTGGCTGTATCCGCCGTACTCACTCAGAACAATAGGTCTGCCGTCGTACTTGGGAAGAATAACAGGCATAATATACTTATGCATACTTCTGAAATCGCAGCCCTTCTGGTCGTACCAGCCACTTGCGTGGTCAACGAAACGTGAGGGGTCTGCTTCCTTGATAGCGTCGCCGATGCGCTTGGCATCAAACTGTCCCCAGCCCTCATTGAAGGGTACCCAGCAGCAGATTGATGTGTAGTTATAAAGACAGTCGATCATCTCGAAGAGCTCTTCTTCAAACTGAAGTCTCCATTCAATTCTGTCTCTGTTGAAGATTTTGTATGCGTTGTCTTTCTTTGTAAGGTTGATGATGGGATTGAGTGTTCCGTAAATATTGGGAAGTACACCTGCGTGGAAAAGGTTGAGTGCCTTACCGCCGCTGACCATATCCTGCCATACGAGCATTCCGAGTCTGTCGCAGTGATAGTACCATCTTGCCGGCTCTACCTTGATGTGCTTACGAAGCATATTGAAGCCTAAATCCTTCATCTTCTCAATATCGTAAATCATAGCTTCGTCTGTGGGAGGTGTCATACCGCCGTCTGACCAATAGCCCTGGTCAAGAAGACCCTTCTGGAAATAAGGTTCGTTGTTGAGGAAGAGTCTGTTATAGCCCTCGTGCTCGCCGATGCTGTATTTTCTCATACCGAAGTAGCCCTTGATAGAGTCGGTGATTTCGCCGTCCTTTGAAAGCTCAAGAACGAAGTCATAGAGGAAAGGATTCTCGGGACTCCAGAGCTTCATATCGGGAATAGCAATTTTATCGTCCTTTGAGATTTCTTTTTCAGCTACTACTGTTTCACCGTCATAAATCTTAATCTTAAGGTCGCCCTCACCTGCGATCTCTGTCTTGATTGCGATAACGCCTGTATCGATATCGGGAGTTGCCTTGTAAGCAGCAATATAGTTTTCGCTAACAGCTTCCATCCATACTGTCTGCCATATACCTGAGGTTGAGGTGTACCAGAAGCCGTGGGACTCGCTCGCCTGCTTACCTCTGTTCTGCCAACCCTCATCAGTAGGGTCATATACTCTTACAACGAGCTCGTTTTCGCCGTCGGTAAGTGCATCTGTAATATCAATAGAGAAAGGACAGTAACCGCCTGTGTGGCCGCCAACCTCTTTTTTGTTGATATATACCTTACACTCCCAGTCAACAGCACCGAAGTGAAGAAGTGTTCTCTTACCCTTGAAGCCTTCGGGAAGAGTTATCTTTTTTCTGTACCATAAGAGCTCATCGTCATCTACTCTCTTACATACGCCGGAAAGACAGCTTTCAACTGCAAAGGGGACGCGGATTTCGTCTTTATATTCGTCGCACCACTCCTCGTCATCGTCGGTGATTGCGAAGTCGAACATACCGTTGAGGTTTATCCAGTTTTCTCTTACCATCTGGGGTCTGGGATATTCGGGAAGAGGTAAGTCACACATTGCCTCGTCTGCCCAGCGTGTTTTCAATGTCATCATAATATATTTCCTCCAAAACTTTTTAACTTATTTAAGATATGCTGTGCTTACCCAACCTGTATATCCGTAGGTGGTATCCTGAACATATACCCAGCCTGATACGCCTGACTTATAGCCGATAACCTTAACGGGATAGCTGATGGGTACAAGACCTACGATGTCGTAGCTTGTTGAGGGACCTTTTCTTACGTTGAGGCCGTTGGTTGTGTATTTGATTTCAGCTGTAGCATATTTCTTATCGGGTGTAACTGTGCCTTTCTGTACTACGCTTTCACTCTGAGGTCTTGTATCAGAAACATAGCTTGCACTCACCCAGCCGTAAACGCCGTAGCGGTTACTCTTAATATAGAAGAAACCGTTTTCCTTTGCGAGCACAACAACATCTGCGCCCTTTGAAAGGTAAAGGACTCTGTCTGATGAGGCCGACGGCTTGCTTCTGAGGTTAACACCTTCAGCTGTCACATAACCTGTGTAGCTCTTTGAAAGGTAGTTTGCAGGCTTCTTGACTGTCACATCATTGATGCCGAATTTGTCGGTTGTTGTGGGTTTGGTTGTGACAGGTTTTGTAGCAGCCGGCTTGGTTGTTGTGGGATTTGTAACAGGTCTTGTTACGGGTTTTGTAGTAGTTGGCTTTGTAGTTGTAGGTTTGGTCGTAGCCGGCTTTGTCGTAGTCGGCTTTGTCGTAGTTGGCTTTGTCGTAGTCGGCTTGATTGTTGTGGGCTTGGTTGTAGTAGGTTTAGTTGTAGTAGGTTTAGTTGTTGTGGGCTTAGTTGTTGACTCGGTAGTAGGCTCAGTTGTGCTTTCGGTAGTAGTCTCTGTTGTTGACTCTTCGGTCGTAGGCTCTTCTGTTGTGCTTTCAGTAGTAGACTCTGTAGTACTTTCTGTCGTGTTATCAGCCTGAGTTGTCGTGGTTGATTCAGTTGTGGTAGTGTCATCGCCGAAAAGCTGACCGAGTACGGGTATCTTGTCATTCTTAACAGCATAAACACAAGCGAAAAGCACGAGTATAACTGCAACAGCAACACCTAAAACGCCTTCGATTTTTATTCCGTCAACGCCCTTTTTCTTTGCCTTTTTAGACTTCTGCTTAGCTTCTTTTTTGTCCGGAGAGATTTTCTCAAGATTAGCCTTAGCCTGCTTTTTCTGGCGAAGCTCTTCATTCTTAGGTGCAGTTTTGTTTACCTCAATAAGCTCGGGAGCTTTTTCGGGGCCTGCGTATATAACATTCATTTCAGGCACTCTGATATCGAGAGGCTCAGCCTCTGCTTCCTCTGCCTCTTCCTGAGCCTTTATGTCCTCTGAGGAGTAGGAATAAATATCCTCTACAGACTCCTCGTCAGTGTTCTCTTCATCATCTGTTACAGAAACCTCTTCTGCTTCTGCAACATCTTCTGCTGTCTCTTCAGGAGCTTCTTCAACTGTTTCTTCGGTTACTTCTTCAACAGCCTCTTCAACAACCTCCTGAACCGGCATTTCGGCTGCTGCAGCTTCTTCCTGTATCAGCTCCTCAGCCTTTATATCCTCGTGCTTTACTGAATGGTCCGGCAATTCAATATGCTCAGGCGCCTTGATAGGCTCGGCTATATAATCCTCAAACTCGGGAAGGCTCATAACAAACTCCACCTTTTCTTCTGTGGGGTCTGCTTCAAGCTCTTTAGCTGTTTCCTTTTGTGCAGTTTCTTTCTTTTCTTTTTCTATGTTGCTCTTGAAAACGTTGTAGACAGACTCGACGACAGCATCATTTTCCTGTGTCGGTTCGTTTTCTTCACCTAAAGAGATAATCATACCGCAATTAGGACAGAACTGAGCACCGTTTTCAAGCTCGTTTCCGCAAAAACCGCATTTCATAAATGTTTCACTCCCATATATTTTCATCAATTTTCCTCAGTACTGTAATCATACCTATAGATATTACTATATTATCATAACCTCGTATTTTTTTCAAGGGTAAATGCAGGATTATGAAGAAGTTTTTATAAAGAAAAAGTCAGGCTTTTAACCTGACCTTCAAGTGCCGACAGATACAGCCTGCTCCTTTATCCTCATCACTGTCCATATACCGTTTTGCTTTTTAAGCTTCCAATAGGCAAGATATGTGCCCCGGTCTATTACACTATCTTTTTTATCATAGGTTGTTTTACTGTACTCCACCCAGATATAACCGTTACTAAAAGTAAAATCGGCAGTGATAAGATTCATATCAGCCTCTACTCTGGCAACTTCTTTTTCCGTGAGACTGTATTTAAGTGAATATGTTTCCAGCTTATCTGCATTTGGCGGAACATCGTTTCCGGTATCCGTCATAATTTCGTGAGCGAGGTTTATTACACTTTGCGCCATTACCTTATCGCTGTCACTTGCTTCCTTTTCTATAGTCGAATAATAAGGTATAAATCCGTATTTATAGTCTTCGTATTTTTCGTAATATTCTGAATTGCCTCTGAGCGTTGACATAAGAGCAAAGCCCGATAAAAATACTGCGGCTACGGCTATAATGATCTTTCGTTTCATAAAGTAAAACTCCTTTCCTCTTGTGTGTAATCACAGTATAAAAGAGGAAAGAAGCCTTGTCAACGAAAGTAAAATATTTGTAAGAAAACCTTAAGAAACTGAGGAATTCTGTAATTTTTTATCTCTTTGGGAGTTTAATAACCTTGCAGATTTTTTCAAGGAACAGCACCATAAACACAATCTGCAATACGCCCATAACTATGCATTGGGGCACTCTCGAAAGCATAATTGGCATAAACTCGCTTCCCATAAGAAAAGCATTCCAATAGCTGTTTAAAAGAAGTGAACAGCATATCTGAGATGTGATTACACTTAAAATGATACGCACTGCGCCGCCCTTCTTGGCAAGGTACACGCCGTAGATAAGACCGGATATGGCCGCCGTAAGAGTAAAGCCCGGGAAATATGCCCCGGTAGTGGGAAAGAGCATTGCACCGAGAAAATCTCCCATACCGTAAACGAGGACACCGCCAAGAATACCGAAACGGCGGGCGGCAATGACAACGGGAATAAAGGAGAATGAGAACCTTATACTCTGTGTCACGTTAACGGATAAAAATCTCGCAACAACTATCTGCATAGCCGTAAGAAGTGCTAGACAAGTGAGGGTAAAGAGCATATCTTCATTCTTTTTTTTCATAATAAAAACCTCCATTTGTCCCACAAGGTGAAAAATAGAGGTAAGAAGCCTATTTGTCACAGCGGGATGCGATTTATGTACCGCAAGCCAAAGCTTTTCGTCCTCAAAGCAACTCCCCGTCTTCAAGGCACTGTAGCGCACATAAACCTACTCTGTTTTGTTGTGATTTTACTATATCACTACAAGGCGGTCTTGTCAACTTTTTTCGTCAATTTTCTCCTCACTGTTTCAGTGAAAATATTCCCCATAAAAAAGAACAAAATAATATATAAAAACCATTGACTTTAGCGCGGTGATGTGGTAGAATACTGCTACGTTAAAACGATTGGAGCGTAAATACTATGCGAAAACATCAGAAAGAGACAATAGACAAACTCTTTGAAGCTATACTTTCCCTCGAAAATATTGAGGAGTGCTACAGCTTTTTTGAGGATGCCTGTACTATTCAGGAGCTTGAGTCTATAGCTCAGCGACTTGAGGTTGCAAAGCTTCTTCACTCAGGCAAAAGCTATGCCGAGGTAAATAAGCTTACAGGTGCAAGCACTGCAACAATCTGCCGTGTAGGTAAATGTGTAAATTACGGCAGCGGCGGCTATAAATTAGCCATTGAAAGATCAGAGAAAAAGGATTGATTATTTTGCTTAACGAAAAGATATTAAGAAACGACGAAAAGGCCGTATATAACCTTCGCTCACTTTACAGAAGATTCGGCTATTCAAGATTTAAAATGAGCAAGTTTGAGGAATATGACCTCTATGTAAGAAACAAGGACTTCCTCATAAGTGACGGTATTATCACCTTCACCGACACCAACGGCAGACTTCTTGCCTTAAAGCCTGACGTTACACTTTCAATTATAAAGAATGCAAAGGATACAAAGGGTACCACCCAAAAGCTCTACTACAACGAAAATGTTTACCGTATCTCCCAGGACTCCCACTCATTTAAAGAGATTAATCAGACAGGTCTCGAGTGTATCGGTGATATCGGCATATATGATGTATGCGAGGTGCTTTATCTTGCAGTGAAGAGCCTTGAAAGCATTGACGAAAACTATATCGTTGACATTGCTCATGCAGGCCTTGTTTCTTCGCTTATCAAAGCCTGTGACCTCAGCGATGGCATCAAAAAGAGCCTGTTTGAGAGTATTCAGAATAAAAGCCTTGATGAAATCACCTCTATTTTCCAAAAAAGATTTATCAGCAAGTCCTCTTATGATATAATTTCAAGACTTGTTTCTACATATAAGTCATGTGACGAACTCGAAAAGGCTTTCGGCGGTATCAGCGAAAGTGTCGACTCTCAGCTTCAAGAGTTTACGGCTATATATAAGTCACTTGCAGATTTAGGTCTTACGGATAAAGTCAGAATCGACTTTTCTATTGTCAATGACACAAGCTACTACAGCGGTCTTGTGTTCAAGGGCTATATTGCAGGCATATTTACAAGTGTGCTTTCAGGCGGTCAGTACAACAAGCTTATGAAGAAAATGGGCAAGACTTCGGGTGCTGTAGGCTTTGCAGTTTACCTCGATACTCTCGAAAGACACGGCAATGTGAAATCCGACTATGACTACGACTTTGTTATCATCAAAGACGAAAGTTGTTCATCGGCTCAGATTATCAGAACTGTTGAGTCGCTTTCAGAAAACGGCCTCAGCGTTATAGTCCTCAGCGAGCTTGACAGCACTATCAGATATAATAGCCTTATAAAGCTTACAAAAGACGGAATGGAGGAAGCCTGATGGAGTATATTAATGTTGCTCTTCCGAAAGGAAGACTCGGCGAAAAGGTTTACGCTATGTTCGAAGAGTCAGGCTATGAATGTCCCTCTATAAAAGAGACAAACCGTAAGCTTATTTTCGAGAACGAAGAGGTCGGCGTAAGATATTTCTGGGTTAAGCCCTCAGACGTTGCAATTTATGTTGAGAGAGGTGCCGCTGATATAGGCGTTGCAGGCAAAGACATTCTTCTTGAGTACTCTCCCGATGTATATGAACTTCTTGACCTTAAGATAGGTAAGTGCAGAATGGCAGTTGCAGCTAAGACTGACTTCCGTGACAACACTGCCGAGACTCTGAGAGTAGCGACAAAGTTTTCGAATATAGCTCAGAAGTTTTACAACGAAAAATGCCGCGATATAGACATAATACATCTTAACGGTTCTATTGAGATAGCGCCTATCTTAGGTCTTTCCGACGTTATAGTTGATATAGTTGAAACAGGCAAAACCTTATATGAAAATGACCTTGAGCCCAAGGAAACCATTGTAGATATTTCTGCAAGGCTCATATCAAATAAAGCATCATTCAAATTCAAGGGAGATAAAATCAGCGAAATCGCTGCTGCTCTCGGAAAAATTGTGAGGGAAAACAATGATTAAGATATATAAATACGGCGAAGTGGAAAATGACGAGATATTTTCCCGTATGGCTGACACCGTTGATGTCAGCGACATTGTAACAGGCATTATAGATAACGTAAAAGTCGGTGGTGACAAGGCTCTTTTCGAATACTGCGAAAAGTTTGACAAGGCTGTGCTTACTTCATTGGAAGTAAGCGAGGAAGAAATAGAAGAGGCCTTCAATACCGTTGAGCCTGAGTTTCTGAGAATACTTCGTACTGCCGAAGAAAACATCAGAAACTTCCATCAGAAGCAGGTGAGAAACTCCTTTGTTATCAACGAAAAGAACGGCGTTGTAACAGGACAGAAGATTACTCCCATTGAAAAGGTCGGTCTCTATGTGCCCGGCGGTACGGCAGCGTACCCCTCAACAGTGCTTATGGACAGCGTACCTGCTAAAATTGCAGGCTGTAAGGAAATCTGCATTGTTACTCCCCCGTCAAAGGACGGCAAGGTAAATCCCGTTATTTTAGCTGCCGCTAAAATTGCAGGCGTTGACCGCATATTCAAAGTCGGCGGCGCTCAGGCTGTTGCGGCTCTCGCCTACGGTACGGAAACAGTACCCAAGGTTGATAAGATTGTCGGCCCCGGCAATGCTTTTGTTGCAGAAGCTAAGCGTCAGGTTTTCGGTATGGTATCTATTGATATGATTGCAGGTCCCAGTGAAATTCTTGTTGTGGCTGACGGCAAATCAAATCCCGAGTTTGTTGCCGCTGACCTTCTTTCTCAGGCTGAGCACGACAAAAACGCTTCAGCCGTGCTTGTAACAGACAGTATGGACCTTGCCAATGCAGTTTCCGATGCTCTCGAAAGACAGATCCCTATGCTTGAAAGAGCTGAAATCGCAAGAGCATCAATCGACAACAACGGTAAAATCATCGTTGCAGAAAATATCACAGCAGGCATTGAGATTGCAAATGAAATAGCTCCCGAGCATCTTGAGCTCTGCCTTGATAATCCCTTTGATTATCTTGATTCTGTTAAGCACGCGGGCTCAATTTTTATGGGCAGATACTGTCCCGAGGCTCTCGGCGACTATTATGCAGGCCCCAACCATACTCTGCCCACAAGCGGTACTGCAAGATTTTCGAGTGCACTGGGCGTTGACGATTTCGTCAAGAAGTCACAGTTTACATACTACACCGAAAGCGCACTTAAGGAAGTTTATAAAGACGTTGCTTTCTTTGCAAATAAAGAGGGGCTAACAGCTCACGGCAAGAGTGCAACTATAAGATTTGAGGAATAAAAATGAGTAAATATATTGACAGTGCATATTCTGCGCTTAAGGAATATGTACCCGGTGAACAGCCAAAGGATAAAAAATACATTAAGCTCAACACCAACGAATCTCCCTACCCTCCCTCACCGTCGGTTATCAAGGCTGTAAACAGCGAAGAGGTTGCGGATCTTCGCCTTTACTCCGACCCTGAAAGCAGCAAGGTTAAAAAGGCTATTGCCGAGGTTTACGGCGTGGATAGCAAAAACGTTTTCGTATCCAACGGCTCAGACGAAATTCTCAATTTTACCTTTATGATTTACGGCAAGATAAACGGTGCTCTTTTTCCTGAGATATCCTATGGCTTTTACAAGGTTTTCTGTGACCTTTACGGCATAGAAAAGACTATGGTGCCCCTCGAAGAGGATTTCACCATTGACAAGAACAAGTATATGAATACAGGCAAGTTCACCGTTATTGCTAATCCCAATGCTCCAACCGGTATTGAAATGGATAAAGAGGCTATTGAAGAAATCATCGCTTCAAATAAGGATACTGTTGTGCTTATAGACGAAGCCTATATCGATTTCGGCGGTACTTCCTGCTATGAGCTTATAAATAAATACGACAATCTTATTGTCTGCCGTACCTTCTCAAAGTCCTACAGTCTTGCAGGTGCGAGACTCGGCTATTGCTTTGCAAACGAAGAGCTCATCAAGGATTTGGAAAAGATCAAATACTCCACCAACCCATATAATATAAACCGTCTCACTCAGTTGGCAGGTACAGCGGCAATGGCAGAAAATGACTACTATATGTCAAACTGCAAACGTATTGCCGATACAAGAGAATATACCACCCACGAGCTTCGCGGAATGGGATTTGAAGTCCTCGGTTCAAAGGCTAACTTCATTTTCGCAAAGCACGAGAGTATCAGCGGTATCGATATTTATACCAAGCTACGTGAAAACGGCATACTTGTAAGACACTTTACGGACGAAAGAATAAAAGACTATAACCGTATCACCATCGGCTCTGAAGAAGAAATGAAGACCTTTGTTGATACTATGAAGAAGATTGTGAAAGGAGCATAAAGTATGAGACAGACAGAAATCATAAGAAAGACAGCAGAAACAGATATTACCCTCACTTTATGTTTAGACGGCGAGGGCAAAGGCGAAATTGATACAGGCTGCGGTTTTCTGGACCACATGCTTACTCTTTTCTCCCGTCACGGTTCATTTGATTTAAATGTAAAATGCATAGGTGACACTCAGGTTGACTATCATCACACTGCCGAGGACATTGCCATTTGCCTTGGCGATGCTTTTAAAAATGCCCTCGGAGATATGAAAGGCATTACACGCTACGGCAGCTTCATTCTTCCTATGGACGAAAGCCTTATACTTACAGCGGTTGATATTTCGGGCAGAAGCTATCTCGGCTACGACCTTTCTATTCCTACTGAAAAAGTCGGCGACTTCGACACTGAGCTAACAAGAGAATTCTTTGAAGCTTTCATACGCCATGCGGGTGTTACTCTTCACATAAAGCAGCTTTCAGGCTATAATTCACACCATATTATCGAGGGTACATTCAAGAGCTTTGCAAGAACAATGAAAGCGGCAGTAGCCATTGACGAAAAGAACAAAGACAAAATCCCCTCAACAAAAGGAGTACTTTAATGATTGCGATTATTGACTACGGCGTGGGAAACCTCTTTTCCCTTGTGTCCTCCTTTAAGGCTATCGGTGCAGATGCCGTTATAACAAAAGATGTTGACACTATAAGAAACGCTGATAAAATTATACTTCCCGGTGTGGGTGCTTTCGAAGATGCCGCTAAAAAGCTCAGAGACAGCGGACTTGATACCATAGTTCTCGAAGAAGTGGCAAAAGGCAAGCCTCTTATGGGTATATGCCTCGGTATGCAGCTTCTTTTCAAGCACTCCTTCGAATACGGCTGTCACGAAGGTCTTGGTCTTATCGATGCGGACATTCTTGCATTTGAAGGCAAGCTTGCACCTGAGCTGAAAATACCTCATATCGGCTGGAATGCACTTAAAATCGAAAAGAATGACTGTCCTCTTTTTAAATACATAAAAGACGGCGACCACGTTTACTTCGTCCATTCATACTTTGCCCAAAAGGATATCGCAGAATGTGCGGCTTCGGCAGAGTACGGAATAGACTTCACCGCCTGCGTATGGAAAGACAATATATTCGCCTGTCAGTTCCACCCGGAAAAAAGCGGCGATGTAGGTCTTAACATTCTCAGAGGATTTTGCGAGATAGGAGAAAACTGATATGCTTATTTTACCTGCTATTGATTTATACGATAAAAAAGCTGTGCGCCTTTATAAGGGCGACTATGAGCAGATGACGGTTTACAGCAGCAATCCCTTAGAAATCGCAAGAAAGTTCCAAGAATGCGGTGCGACTTTCATTCACATGGTTGACCTTGAGGGTGCTAAAAACGGCACTACTCCCAACATTGATGAGGTGCGCAAGGTTGTGGAATATACCGACCTTAAGGTAGAAATCGGCGGAGGTATCCGTGACGAAGAGACTGTAAAAAAATACATAGATATCGGTGTAGAGAGAGTTATTCTCGGTACTGCTGCCGTAACAGACGACGCTTTTCTTCAGAAAATGGTTTCCAAGTATAAGGAAGCGATCGCTGTGGGCGTTGACCTGAAGGACGGTTATGTTGCAATTAAAGGTTGGACTGAGAAAAGTGCTCTCACAGCTGACGAGTTTTTTAGTCACCTCAGCGAAACAGGTGTTAAAACAGTTATCTGTACCGATATATCAAAAGACGGTGCTATGCAGGGTACTAACCGTGAGCTTTACAAAGAGCTTTCAGAGAAATACACAATGGACATAGTAGCTTCGGGCGGTGTATCAAGCATTGATGATATAAAAGCTCTCAGAGAAATGAACCTTTACGGAGCAATCTTAGGCAAGGCTTATTATATTGGTGCTGTAGATTTAAAGGAAGCAGTTGAGGTGGCAAAATGATTACAAAAAGAATTATCCCCTGCCTTGACGTCAGAAACGGCAGAGTTGTCAAAGGCACAAACTTTCAGAATCTGAACGATGTCTCCTCCCCCGTTGAGCTTGGTGAGTTTTACAGCTCCTGCGGTGCTGACGAGCTTGTTTTCTATGATATTACAGCAAGTGCCGAGGGCAGACAGCTTTTCACAGATATACTCAAAGAAGTTGCTTCAAAGATATTTATTCCTCTCACCGTAGGCGGCGGTATCAACACTGTAGAAGATTTTGACCGTGTACTCAAATGCGGAGCAGACAAAGTCAGCGTAAACTCAGGTGCTATCAGAAACCCCGACCTTATCTCTCAGGCGGCAAGACTTTACGGCAATCAGTGTGTGGTTATCTCCTGCGACATCAAGCGTGTGGACGGTGTTTTCCACGTTTTTGCAAAAGGCGGCAGAGAAGACACAGGTATGGAAGCTATCTCATGGATTAAGCACTGTGTTGATATGGGTGCCGGCGAGGTTGTTGTCAACTCCATTGACACTGACGGTGTAAAGCAGGGCTTCGACATTGAGATGCTCAAGGCTGTCTGCGAAGCTGTCAATGTACCCGTAATCGCTTCCGGCGGTGCAGGCTCAGCTGAGGACTTCGTCACTCTCTTCAATGAGATTCCCGATATTGATGCAGGTCTTGCAGCTTCGATTTTTCATTTCGGCGAAGTGCAGATTAAAGACCTGAAGAAGCTTCTGAAAGAAAACAACATAAATGTGAGGTTATAACCTATGATAGATTTTGATATTAATCAGCTTAAATTTGACGAAAAAGGACTTATCCCCGCAATAGTTGTGGACTCCATAACTAAAAAAGTTCTTACTCTTGCATATATGAACCGCGAGAGCCTTGAGATTTCTCTTGAGAAAGAACTTACCTGCTTTTATTCACGCTCACGTCAGGAATTATGGCTCAAGGGCGAGACAAGCGGTAATTATCAGCACATAGTCTCAATCACTGCTGACTGCGACAAGGACGCACTTACAGTAGTCGTTGAAAAAGACGGTCCTGCCTGTCACAAGGGCACTGACTCCTGCTTCACTGAGCCTGTATTCCAAAGTGAAAGCCTCAGCGAATTTTCTCTCGAAGGTCTTTACGAATTGCTTAAGGGCAGAAAAGAAACTCTCCCCGAGGGCTCATACACTACATATCTTTTCCGGAAGGGTATTGACAAGATACTTAAGAAAGTCGGCGAAGAATGTACAGAGGTCATCATCGCCGCTAAAGCTGATGACAAGGCAGAAACCATCTATGAAATCGCAGACCTTGCTTATCACGTAATGGTGCTGATGAACGAAATGGGCATTTCTCTTGAAGAGGTACACCGTGAGCTTGCTTCAAGACACATCATAGACCACAAGATTAAACAGGAAAAAATGACCAAATAAAAATTGGATATTTTTCCAACAAAGAAACATTTTTCCTGCTTTATACTGTATTATGTATTTACAGATTGTTTAAATTTAAAAAGGTGGTAAAAATTATGAGTAATTTTTCAAAGAAAACACTGTCTCTGATTCTTGCACTTATGCTCACTTTCTCAGTCAGTATCTTCGCTTTTGCTGTTGACACTAACGATGGTACTATTGACATTATCACTAAAGAAGATGCAGAAGAAATTGCTTTACAGTATCTCACTTATAAGAACCAGACATCAATTGTTTACGAGGACGAATACAACTACATACCGGTGTATAAGGTAATTTCAACAGTTGTTCTTACAAACAATAAGGTTGTGACTTTCGTTTGCTATGTTGAAAAAGACGGCGGAGATGTAATTTACAGAACCGGTAGCTATATTGGTCTTGATATCAACCCTCTTGATCCCCTTACACAAAACGAAGCTCTCAATTATGCTATTGCAGCTCTTGGCGCTAACAAAGATAAGGTAGTTGTTCTCACAAATGAGCAACGTATAAATGATGACGGTGAGCTTGTTTATCATTTCCTCTTCTGTGAAGATGTATTTGAAAGAAATGAATGCACAGTAACTGCTGATTCAGGCTTTATGGATAATATCAAAGTTACAAAACCCACCAACATCGTTGACAGATTAGTTCTTATGATTAAAGTTTTCATTGCAAGATTCAATCTTTTCAGTTTTATCAGATAATCAGATTTTTCATAGAGCAGGTACCAGATTATGGTACCTGTTTTTTTGTTAAACTTTGTTTAAAGATAGTATTTTTTGTTGAAATAATGCTCAAATAATGTTATACTATATTGTAGTTAATCCCCTTTTGAAAGGACATTCATTATGAAAAAAAGACATCTTTTAATCACTCTTATCTTCGTTCTTATTCTCACCTTTCTTCTTACCGGCTGCATAGGCACAGACGAAGAAGATGAAACGACTACCACTACAACAGAGGTTACAACCACAGAAGCTCCCCCACCCGTTTATTACAACACCCTCACAGGCAAATCAGGGCTTTCTGAAGAGGCGGTAGGCAAAAGACCTGTTGCTGTAATGATAAACAACATAAAGGCTTCCCTGCCTCAATACGGCATATATAAAGCAGATATTATTTACGAGATTCTCGTTGAGGGCGGTATCACCCGTATGATGGCTCTTTACGGTGACTATACAAAGGTACCTAAAATCTGTTCCGTAAGAAGCTGTCGTTACTACTTCCCGATTTTTGCTCACGGCTATGATGCTGTTTACTTTTGCTTCGGAAGCAATGAAAGTCTTGCTACTCCCACTCTCAAGAGAATCGGCATCGACTACTTTGACGGCAATCAGAACCCTGATTCTTTAGTATTCGGCAGAGACAGTGAAAGACTCAAGAAATACAGCCGTGAACATACAGCTTATGTAAACGGGAAAAAAATCCCCGAGCTTTTAAAGAAGTATTCCGTTGAAAGTGACTCACGCTACGGCGAAACCTTCCGCGCTTTCAACTTCAGAGATGAAGATGCACCCAAGGCTGCCGGCGATATCACTGCTAAGGAAATCACTCTTAACTTCTCGAAGATTTACTACAGCACCTTTACTTATAATACCAAAACAAAGACCTACTACAAAACCCATTGCGGCAATCCTCATAAGGATTCTTCCAACGATAAACAGCTTAACTTCACTAACGTATTTGCTCTTGAAACAGAAGTGGATAACTACAAGGGCGGCTCACTTATGGAGGTTAACTGGAAAAGCGGTACGGGATACTATATCTCAAGAGGTAAAGCCCAGAAAATCACCTGGCTCAAGGGCAGCGAGGATTCCAATATACTCTTCTTCGATGAAAGCGGAAGCGAACTTAAAGTCAATGCAGGCAAGAGCTATATAGGTGTTATAGGCATAGGTTTTACAAAAATCAAAACTGAAGAAGCTACAACAAAATAAAGTAAAAAAATTATGCAGAGGAACGAAAAATTCCTCTGCATTTTTATGTATAGACTTATCAGCCTGCAATAGCACCGAATGCATCTTCAAAGAATTTCTTGATGAAATAAATAACATCTGAAAGAGCTGCAATAATAACTAACATGGCTTTTCTCCTTTCCCTTTGATTACATCATTATGCTATCATATTTTAGTATGTCGAGTCAAGACAATAAAACCAAACGATACACAAATCCGAATAATTGTTATTTTTGCCGAGGGTCATAAAATCGCATAACAAAATCTCCCGGGCTTTTGCACCTTCTTCTACCTTTATCGACAGTAAGAAACCTCCCGAAAATCCGGGAGGTTTCATTTAAGCCTTGGCCGTTATTAATAGTGTCCGCCACCGCATCCGCAGTCGGATTTGATTCTGAAGAGTTTCCAGAAGAAGAGTACAATCTTATAGATAAACTTCATAATTGCAGAATCCTTATGACAGATACAACTGCAATTCTTCGAACCGCCGTCATAAAGCAAGTCTCCGCAGCCATTGCATTTTCCGTCTTCGCCTGCCTTATGGCCTGTAGCCGGTATCTTTTCAGCGTGAACCTCATAGCCGCAGTTTTCTCTGAGACAGTAGGTGTAATCTGTAAGACCTGCTTCTGTACATGTAGGCGCATAGCCTTTCTTAACAAAGATGTAGTGACCTGTGGGTGTACCGTAAGGAGTAGCTTCTTTAAGATTTTCATAACCGCAGAGAACACATACGGTATACTTTGAACCCGCTTCTTCACAGGTTGCAGGTGTCATCACTATGTTTTCCACACCGTTTTCATCAAAGTACTTATGACCGATAGCAGCGATTGTCTTTGTTTCATATATTTCGCCGCAAGCCTCACAAACTCTCTTAACATAACCGTCTTTCGCACATGAGGGAGCAATATATGTGCTTGCCGCCTTGTCCTCTTTGTGTCCGAGGGCAGGTATCACTGTCTGTTCTGCAAAAACTTCACCGCAGACTGAGCAGTGTGAACCTGCTGTAAGACCTGAATTTGTGCAAGTAGCAGCTACCTCTTTATCAATAACCTCTGTATGACCCGGTGCTGTAAGAATAGTCTTTTCCTCTGCACCACAGCCACAAACTATAATCACATATCCATCAACTGTACATTCAGCTTCTACGCGTTCTTTTTCTGTTGCAAAGACATGTTCTCCTGTTGCAGGAATTGTCTCGCCTTTAGCATAAAACGCATCACAGCATGACCAATATTTATCGCCTGTATATCCGTCGCTTCCGCAAGAAGCCACTACAGCGTTCTTTATTACATCAGCCGTACCGGAATGGTTATCCGGATTAACAGGAATTACTCTTGTTGATTCGTGTGTGCAAGCTGCATGTGTATCAGTTTCAGCATTTGAGCAGATTGTGTTCATTACACCTTCTGTCTTACAGGTTGCCGCTGTCTTGACACCGTTGTCAACGTAAACGTGGTCTCTCTTAAGAATTTCAACTGTTGACTCACGATTAATTTCACCGCAATATTCGCAGTAGAGTGACTTGCTTCCGTTCGCTGTGCATGTAGCCTTACTATCTACTGTGTATTCTGTTTCCCACTTGTGAGCAGTTGCAACAATTGCTACTTCTCTTGTATCAAGAACTGCATCACAGTATTCACAGTAAAGCTTTTCTTCACCGACTGCTGAGCAGGTAGGTGCTATTGTCTGGATGTATTCAGCCTCTGCCTTATGAGCGTCTGCAACAATTGCTACCTCTCTTGTATCAAGAACTGCATCACAGTATTCGCAGTAAAGCTT
>JAZSMR010000090.1:0-50619 GCA_045535965.1 Acutalibacteraceae bacterium | reverse complement strand
TGATGTGGATACCGTTTCTTTCTACATAGATGTACTTGCTCATTTTCGGGTTCCATCTTCTTGTCTGGTGACCGAAATGAACGCCAGCTTCGAGGAGCTGTTTCATTGATACTACTGACATTGTAATATCCTCCCTTTTTTTCGTTTTTTAACCACCGCAGGTTCTAAAGTGTGCCACACTCCGTTTGGAGTGAAACGGGCGCACCAATCCCCACACGTGCGTTATCGCGAAAAATTATAGCACAGTGTGGGGATTAAGTCAAGAGTTTTTTATTAGATTTTTTATAAATACAAGCACTATTTTTTCTTAAGGCTTTCCTGCATAAGAAAGAGTCTTTTTCTTCTTTCGTCCTCGCTGGCTTTATCGGCAGTGTACCTCTCACCGTCAAAGAGAAGAACGCTCCCCTCTTTCACGTTGAATCCTATATCAGAAACCGAGACCTCAATGTGGCTTCTGTCCTCTTTTTCGAGAACGGCTATATCACCGTCTATGCGGTCAACTATAAGCTTTTCCATAGTTTTAACCTCACTTTATAAGTCTGTATCCGTCTTCGGTTACCTTGAAAACGATGTCGCCCATCTCATCGGTGCGATAGCAGGCCATACCGTTATCTTCTATATACTCGAGAGCTTCATCGTGAGGGTGGCCGTAGCTGTTGTCTTTGCCGCAGGATATCACTGCAATCTCCGCATCAACCGCATCGAGGAAAGGCTCATAAACCGATGTGCTCGAGCCGTGGTGACCCATAGCTATAACATCACTCTTAAAGGCGTTTTTCGCATCGGTAATAAGAGTAACACCATCATTCAAAGGGTTACTGTATACACTCTCAAGCTCGGTTTTTTCGGCGTCGCCTAAAATCATAAACTCTGTATCAAAAGCCGACACCCTTACAATTACGGACATATCATTGAGATTGTCTGACTGTTCAACCGGACCGAGCACCTCTACATCAATATCTTCATTAAGACCGAAGCTGTATCCTTTTTTACCGTCAATAAACTCTGCTGTTATGTCCCTATCGAAAACTGCTGTAAGCAGTTCTTCGTATACACGGGTTGTAGGTGTATTAAACTCCTCGAGCTCAGGCATAATGACAGTATCAACAGGATAAGCATAAAGCACCTCATCGAGTCCTCCGATGTGGTCAGAGTGAGGATGTGAAGCGACAACATACTCAAGGGAGCTTACGCCTACTTTTTCGATATAGTCTACCACAACATCTCCGTATTCTCTTTCTCCTGCATCAATGAGTATTCCTGTCTTACCCTGCTGAATAAGAGTCGCACTGCCCTGACCGACATCAATAAAGTGGACATATACAGAGTCGCTTTCTGACATATCAGTATTATTGTCGTGATGGAGCGATAAATCACCCTTACCCGAAAGCATAAGAACCGATATGATTATCACTATCAGAAGGGGTACTATTGATTTTTTACTTTTTCTTCTTGCCATAATTTACTCCTTTATTTTTAGCATATCCTTTACTCTTATTCCGGCACCCTGCCGAGGTCTTTTTGCTGTCGCCTTTTACAAGACACTTTTCATCAGTACCTATAAGGTCGTATCTGCCTGCCTTTTTTAGGGCCTTTATGATTATATCTTTGTTGGCAGGGTTATAGTACTGTAAGAGTGCTCTCTGCATTGCCTTTTCTTCGGGTGTTTTTGCAACATAGACCTCTTTCATTGTGTAGGGGTCAAGCTCCGTATAGAACATACAGGTTGATATTGTACCCGGTGTGGGATAAAAATCCTGGACCTGCTCGGGTCTGATTTTCCTCTTTTTAAGGAAAAGTGCAAGCTCTACTGCGTCTTCTATTCTCGAGCCCGGGTGGCTTGACATCAGATAAGGTACAAGATACTGCTCTTTGCCTACACTCTTACTGAGCTCGAAATATCTCTGTGAAAATCTCACATAAGTGTCAATATAAGGCTTGCCCATTTTTTCAAGTACCATCGCACTGCAGTGCTCGGGAGCAACCTTAAGCTGACCGCTGACGTGATAGCGTATAAGCTCCTTGAAAAAGGTTTCATCGGGGTCTTTGAGCATATAGTCATATCTTATACCCGAACGGATAAAGACCTTCTTTATGCCCTTTATCTTTCTCATATCACGGAGAATATCAATATACTCGCTGTGGTCTGCCTTGAGATTGGGACAGACCTTGGGGGCGAGACAGTGCTTTCCTTTGCAGAGTCCGAGACTCTTCTGCTTTTCACAGGACGGCTGGCGGAAGTTGGCAGTAGGACCGCCGACATCGTGAATGTATCCCTTGAAGTCGGGCATTTTAGTAAGGAGTTCGGCTTCTTTCAAGATAGACTCCTTACTTCTTGAGGTTACGTATCTGCCCTGATGAAAGGCTATCGAACAGAAATTACAGCCGCCGAAACAGCCTCGGTTATGTGTTATTGAAAACTTAACTTCTTCTATGCCCGGTACACCGCCGTCTTTTTCGTAAGAGGGGTGATAGTTTCTCTCAAAGGGTAAAGCGTATATTTCGTCAAGCTCAGATGTAGTAAGAGGAAGCATCGGCGGATTCTGAACAAGCATTTTGTTGCCGCAGCGCTGTTTGATAATCTTGCCTCTTACATGGTCCTGCTCGTCCTGCTGAATACGGCAGGATACGGCATATTCCTTTTTACTCTTTAGAACATTTTCGTAAGAGGGACACTCGGCGCCCGTAAGAGGAGTCTCAGTAACGCCGCAGACATAACAAGTGCCTCTGATGTCGCGTATTGTGCTTATGTCCTCGCCCATTCTGAGTCTTTCGGCTATTTCAACTATGGACTTTTCACCCATACCGTAAGAGAGAATATCAGCCTGAGAGTCGAATAAAACTGAACGTCTTATCTTATCGTCCCAGTAGTCGTAATGAGCGAATCTTCTGAGTGATGCTTCGAGTCCGCCGATAATTATAGGCACATCGCCGTAGGCTTCACGTATGCGGTTAGAATAGACGATAACTGCTCTGTCAGGTCTTGCACCTGCCTTGCCGCCGGGAGTATATGCATCATCACTGCGTTTCTTTTTAGCCGCCGTATAGTGTGCAACCATCGAATCGATATTTCCTGAAGTGACAAGAAAACCGAGTCTGGGTCTGCCGTATTCCTTAAAGGCTTCGGCAGAGTGCCAGTCAGGCTGAGATATAATACCGACAGTGAAGCCGTTATACTCAAGGACTCTTGATATAATCGCCACGCCGAATGAGGGGTGATCAACATAAGCATCGCCCGTTACATAGACAAAGTCAACCTCGTCCCAACCTCTTTCTGTTGCATCGCTTTTATTGATAGGTAAAAAATTACTCATAATAACCTTTATAAGGGCAGAGATTGCTCCCCGCCCTATTCCTTTATAATTAGTCCGAAAAGATATCGTAGTCGTCACTTGATACTGATTCAGGCTCATTGCCTGCTGCTTTCATTTCGAGATACTGAGCTCTTGAGACGAGAACCTTTCTCGGCTTATTGCCCTCTGCGGCACTTACAAAGCCAAGCTCCTCAAGCTGGTCCATAATACGGCCTGCTCTTGCATAGCCGACGCCTAATTTTCTCTGTATCGCTGTTGTGGAAGCTATATCGGCAAGTGTGATTAAATCCATAGCATCATCAATAAGAGCATCGTAATTGCCGCCCTCGTCAGCTACAGCTGCACCGCCGCCTGACTTCTTCTTACCCGAGTTATCTGCGGCAGCATTTCTTTCAATTTCGCTCATAATGTCGTCGTCATACTCTGCATTTTCCTGAGCCTTGATAAAGGTTACAATTCTCTCAATTTCTTCATCTGAAAGATATGCACCCTGGATGCGTACAGGCTTTGTGATACCAACGGGACTGAAGAGCATATCACCGTTGCCGAGAAGGTTCTCGGCACCTATGCAGTCGAGGATAGTTCTCGAGTCAACCTGAGACGAAACTGAAAGTGAAAGACGTGAGGGAATATTAGCCTTGATGACACCTGTGATAACGTCAACTGACGGACGCTGAGTCGCAACAACAAGGTGCATACCTGCGGCTCTCGCCTTCTGAGCAAGACGGCAGATAGAATCTTCAACCTCTTTGGGTGATACCATCATAAGGTCATTGAGCTCATCGATGAAAATAACAATCTGAGGCATAGGCTCAATTTCAGGGTGTGACTGAACGTACTTATTAAAGCCGCCGATGTCTCTTACACCGCAATTAGAGAAAGCCTTGTATCTGTTATCCATTTCGCTTACAGCCCAGGCAAGGGAGCCGGCAGCTTTTCTTGCGTCGGTGATAACAGGTACAAGCAGATGAGGTATGCCGTTATAGACAGTAAATTCAACCTGCTTGGGGTCAATCATAAGAAGCTTTACCTGAGAAGGTGTCGCATTGTAAAGAATGCTCGTAATCATACAGTTCAGGCAAACCGACTTACCTGAGCCTGTAGTACCTGCGATAAGCAAGTGAGGCATCTTTGAAAGGTCGGCACAGTTTACGTTACCTGTGATATCCTTGCCCAGAGCAACAGTCAGGAGCTTGCCTGCGTGTTTTTTGTACTCTGCCGAGGAAATAATTTCTCGGAGTGTTACTGTTGAACGGCTCTTGTTGGGCACCTCGATGCCTACTGCCGATTTATTGGGTATGGGCGCTTCAATACGTACACCTGAGGAAGCGAGTCCGAGCGCTATATCGTCTGCAAGGTTTGTAATCTTACTTATCTTAACACCGGGAGCAGGTGAAAGCTCATATCTTGTAACTGAGGGACCTCTGCTGATACCAACGAGCTTAGTTTCAACTCCGAATGAAGATAAAACTTCAACGAGCTTCTTCGAGGTTGTCTGCATTTCATTTGCAAAGCCCTCACTTGAAGAAAACTCCGGCTGATTCAGACATTCAATAGGCGGAAGTACATAGTCACGTTTTTTCTTTTCCTGCTTATAGTTTTCAACATCGCTGAGATTTTTCTTGAGACTTTCGTCAGCCTCGGCAACAGCCTTTCTCACGATGTCATCTTCATCAACAGCATCTGCTTCCGACTTAGGTTTAGTATCAGCAGCCTTTACAGTTTCAGCCTTTTTAGGTGTGTTACCGCTTATAAGTGAACCGCTTTGTTCAGTCGGCGGGGTGTTTCTTCTGGGCATACGAGCCTTTAGCGCGTCACCTGAAATAAAATCAAAAGAGCTGAGCTTTATTGTTGAAGCGCTGTCACTGTTTTTAGTTGTATTGTCGTCATAGGAAAAAACCTTATCCTCAGGGAAGAATCTTCTCACTTCACGAAGAGGCATACCCGTCTCACGGTCAACTGTGCTGTCCATATCGAGCTCTATTTCAGTGTTGTTGAAGTCGAAAGCGTCGGCATCGGATTCAGCCTTTTTAGCTTCGGCCTCTTTCTTCTGAGTTTCAATGAGAACTGCTCTTTCAGCCTTGAGACGCTGTCTCTCTTCTTTTTTAACCTTAATGCTTTCAGCTGACTCGTCAAGCTTCTGTTTGCCACCGTTAATGGCACCCGAAACACTGTCACCGAAGGAGTTGGTTTCGATATTGAGATGGAAGAAGGCTGACACTAAAAGCAGAGCAATAACCATTACGAAAGCTCCGCCCTTTCCGAAAGCAAAGAGAGGTCCTCCGCCGAAAACAGCACCTATAATACCGCCCGTGAAGCTGAGCTCGCCCTGACCGAAGTCCCAAGCAATAAGAGCCGTTTCCTTAAGCTGTTCACTCCAGCCGAACTCATCAGCTCTGTTCATTATAAGATGTACTATGCCTGCAAAGCTTCCGCAGAGCGTAAAGCCCGATATATTGGTAACAAGCAGACTTCTTTTAAGATTGTGAAGAGCCATTCTGATACCGATCACAACTGTCTGAAGAGTAATTAAATAGAAAGATACACCGAAGCCTGAGAACAGTACAGAGCGAAGACTTGTCCATATATTGGAGCCTTTAATCAGAGCTAAAGCCAGCATAAGCGCACCGCCTAAAAGATAGCAGAGCATTATGGCGTTGTAGTACTGCTCACTGAATGGCACTCTTTTTCCTGTACCGGAGCTGACATAATCCGACTTTTTCTTACCTTTAGAAGCAGTATTGCCCTTGGTGTTTCCTTTCTTCGAAGAAGTGGATTTCTTATTTGCAGTCCCCTTCTTTTTTGTTGTTGATTTTGTATTAGCCATATTTTTTCTCCGTTATACGATAAATGTAAAAAGTATTATGCCTGCACCTAAAAGAGCGGAATAGATACTGAAAAAGCTGAGCACTTTTTTCGGACTGAGCTTTGCAACAAGCTTCATAACAAGGAAACTCACCGTAAACACCGTTATTGCACCGATTATAACAGTCACAACATCAACTATGGTGTCCTCTAAAAGGTATTTCACAACCTTGAGAGAGTTGACTAAAAACATAGACGGCGCGAGATAGAGATAAACCTCTCTCATTATTACCTTGGGATGTATGTCACTCATAAGCATATTGGCAGCACCTGATGAAACATGTGAAAAGCCCGGCACTACAAAGCTGACAAGCTGATAAACCGACATTCTGACGGCACCTGACGTGTCCGAAACTCTCTTGAGCTTTCTGCCTGCCTGCTTTGCGTACCATCTTGCAATTATCAATATAAGAGCGTTGATTATGCAGGCAACGCCTATAAGATAAAGGCCGTTACCGGTGAGGAACTTATCAAAATAGTTAACCAGAAGTGTACCCTCACCGGCAGGAATGAACAGAACAAGCACAGGAAGTAAGCTCAGAAGCAAATTTTTTGCTACATTTCTGTATACCTTGAGGTTATCTTCCGAAGCAGACTTTCTGAGAAAAACTGACTTAATACTCTTTGAGTATATCTTTCTCAGACACACAAAAACCGCCAGAGAAAAAGCTATACAGAAAATCGCAAAATAAAAACCTAACTTTTTCTCATCTGTCGAAAGTACCATTGCACTGCTGAGCAAGCTGAAGTGTGCCGAAGCAGATGACGGAAGCGGTGCCATAAAGCCACATACAACAGCAATAATTATCATTTTAATGTATTCTATCAAACCAATAACCTCCCTGAGAGAAAATCACACATCAATTCAGATTAAATTATATCACAAACTTTTCGTTATAACAAGACATAAAATTAATTTATGACTACAAAAATATTCCCTCAGTCACCTTTTAAGTGATAGAGGGAATTAATATTATTCATCTGTTGTTGTCTGAGACTCTTCCGTTACTTCCGCCATAGACACAGAGTCTGCCACAGGTTGTTTGTATGTGCCATCCATAAGCTTCGCGAACACCTCTGCATCGACCTTTTCGTGCTCGATAAGATATTCAGCTACAAGAGTAAGCTTATCATCGTGACCTGTAAGAATGCTGTCACACTTATCATAGCAGGAGGTGATTATCTTCTTGACTTCACGGTCAATATCACAGGCAACAGTTTCCGAGTAGTTACGAACGCTGCCATAGTCCTTTCCGAGGAAAACCTCCTGATTTCTTGAGCCGAACATTATAGGACCGAGATCGTCGCTCATACCGTAGCGTGTAACCATATTTCTTGCAATTTCACTTGCTCTTTCAATATCGTTGGACGCCCCTGTTGAGATGTCGCCGATTTTGAGCTTTTCTGCCACTCTGCCGCCAAGGAGGACTACAATATCGCCAAGCATATCACTCTTACTGCGATAGCTCTTATCCTCAAGAGGAAGAGACATTGTAAAGCCGCCTGCCATACCTCTGGGGATAATTGAAATCTGATGAACAGGGTCCTGACCCTCTGTATAGTAAGTCGCGATTGCGTGACCCGCCTCATGGTAAGCTGTAAGACGTTTCTCCTTGTCGCTGATTTTGTGGGACTTCTTCTCGGTACCGACAACACACTTAATGGTAGCCTCTTCGATTTCTTCCATAGTAATTGCCTTTTTCTTTCTTCTTGCAGCCAAGAGAGCTGACTCATTGAGAAGATTTTCAAGGTCTGCACCTGTGAAGCCCACTGTGCTTTTAGCAATGACATCTAATTTTACGTCGGGGGCAAGAGGCTTGTTTCTTGCATGTACCTTAAGAATTTCTTCTCTGCCCTTAACGTCGGGAGTATTGACTGTAAGCTGTCTGTCAAAACGGCCGGGTCTTAAAAGAGCCGGGTCAAGGATATCGGGTCTGTTGGTTGCGGCGATAATGATTACGCCCTCATTAGGTCCGAAGCCGTCCATTTCGATAAGGAGCTGATTGAGGGTCTGCTCTCTTTCATCGTGTCCGCCGCCCATGCCTGCACCTCTGTGTCTGCCGACTGCATCAATTTCATCTATGAAGAGGATTGAGGGAGCGTTTTTCTTTGCTCTTTCAAAGAGGTCTCTAACTCTTGAAGCACCGACACCGACATACATTTCAACGAAGTCTGAACCGGAAATCGAGAAAAAGGGTACGCCTGCTTCGCCTGCAACAGCTCTTGCAAGTAAGGTTTTACCTGTGCCCGGAGGACCCACCAAGAGTACACCCTTGGGTATTCTTGCACCGAGCTTGTTATATTCGTCGGGATTTTTAAGGAAGTCAACAATTTCTTCAAGCTCTTCTTTTTCTTCGTCTGCACCGGCAACATCTTTAAATGTTGTCTTGCTCTTAAGGTCTTTACCGAGCTTGATACGGGCTTTGCCGAAGGTAATGGCGTGGTTATTTTCATTCTGAATTGTCTGACCCATTTTACGGTAAAGATAGAACATAACGCCCACGAACATCACTGTCATAAGAAGTGTCGGAAGCATACTTGCCCAGAGAGAGCCGTTTGTGCCCTTTTCGTAGTTATATTTTATCTTCGCATCAGGGTTTTCGATATTATACTCAGTAATGTAGTTATGGACATCGTTAAGGAAAATCTCAACGTTGGGTACGACATATTTCTGTGTCTCATCGTTACCGCTTACTTTGTATTCGAGGGCACCGCTTGAAAGGTTCAATGTATACTCTGTAATCTGAGCGTTTCTGAACTGCTCAACAATTTCATAGTACTTGGGTGCATCTTTTTTTGTCTGTGTGCCCATAAAGGATGCTATGGTAATCACAAGCAGAACGGGTACAATAATATAAAACAGATTGCCCCATTTGCTCGGCATACCTGTAGGCGCCTTCACGGGTTTGTTATCATTGTTTTGGGTATTGTTATCCAATATACAGTCACTCCTAAATCTATTTTATCGGCTTAACCGCCGTAAGCTTCGGGTTTGAGTATGCCGACATAAGGTATCTCTCTGTAGTTTTCATCAAAGTCAAGACCGTAGCCGACAACGAATTCGTTGGGTATAACCTTGCCTACATATTTGGCCTTGAGAGTAACGTCAGCGTCACGTCTTTCAGGCTTATCAAGAAGAGTGCAGCACTCGACGCTTCTTGCACCGTCACTTATCATCTTATCTTTTACCTTCTGAAGTGTTCTGCCGGTATCGAAAATATCTTCAACTACAAGAACATCATATTCTGTCAGGTTGTCAATTTCGCTTTTAACTTCAACAGTACCTGCCGATTCTGTTGAGCCTGCAAGGTAACTCTTTGCTCTGAGAAATTCTATCTTCAAGGGAACAGAAATCTCTCTCATAAGGTCAGCCATAAAGCAGACTGAGCCTTTAAGTACACAAACAAGAAGAAGATTCTTGTCTTTATAGTCTTCGCTAATCTCATAAGCGATACGCTTTACTATTTCATCTATTTCTTCCTGGTTTAAAAGCACTTCTTTAATATCCTTATGCATATTTTAACCTCCCTTTTTTATTATCAGAACATTCTTTGTATTTATATCGGGAAGATATTTACCATCAGTACCAAATCCGTCAATCCAGACGACGTTTTCGTCATCGCGTAAAATCGCAATGCTGCCTCGTTCCTTAGCAGGTATTTTGCTTTCATTAAAAAGCTTCTTAAGGGTTTTGGTCTGTCCCCTCTTTTTATTAAAGAACCTGTCACCCTGTTGTCTCGAGGACATTATTACCTTTCCTTTGAGTTTATCAGCGTCTATAGCATTCATTCCTTTGTACTGTGCTGAAGCACTGACAAGAGTGTATTTACCATAGGGTGTTAGAAATATACCGCTTTTTTCCTCTGTCTGCCATTCATCACACCCGGGCTCGTTACCTTGAAAGAACATTATACCATCACTGATTACAATATACAAGTCCTTTGTGATTTCAATTTTTCCCTCACCTTTTATAATCGCACTGTCCACTAAATCAATATGCCGCTTTTCTACATCTTTTGGCATATTGAAGCCTAAGATTTCAGCGATAGCTCTGCGTCTTACGGCAGGGTGCGCCGAAGCAAGAGAATCAACTTTGTATCCGCTTTCACTGTCAGAAAGCTTCAGCAAAGTCTCCTTACTGTTTTCCATAAAGTCATTCTCCAACCTGAGAGTTTCCACAGCCGAGCTGATGGCACTCTCAAAATTTTCGTTGACATAACTGAAATTCGGGATTATGTTGTGACGGATAAAGTTTCTCGTGTAATCATCGCTGAGGTTTGTGCTATCAGTGATATAGTGGATACTGTTTTCCTCGCAGTAGACCTCAATTTCTTTTCTCGTGCACTCAATCAGAGGACGAATGATGTTGTCACGTCTCGGCGGTATACCGCAAAGACCTTTTGTACCTGTGCCTCTGATGAGATTGAACACCATTGTCTCAATGCTGTCAGAAAGGGTATGAGCCGTTGCAACAGCATCACAGACCGCAAGATTATAGCACTCATAGCGCTTGATTCTGCCGCACTCTTCCTCTCCTACTCCCATTTCCTTGGAAAGAGCAGGAATATCAAGGGTAAAGCTCAGACATTCAATACCGAGCTTTTTGCAGAAATCCTCAACGGCTCTCTGATCACGAAGAGCCTCTTCACCTCTTATGCCATGGTTGAGATGAACAGCTTTCAGGATTATATCATACTCTTCCTTTAATTTACTTAAAATTTCCAGAAGACACATTGAATCTGCACCGCCTGATACACCGACAGCCAGACTCTTTACACCTTCAAGTAAACTGAACTTTTCTATTGTACGTTTAACTTTACATATCATTTCTGATCTGCTCCAGATTTGAGAACAATGTGTAGTCACCGTTCCATGCAACCTTGATTGTGGTTGTGGGACCGTGACGGTTTTTAGAGATAATGAACTCTGCCTCGTTGATTGCGGGTCTTTCCTCTTCGGGTGGTGCATCCTTTTCGCCGGCATAGTATTCGTCTCTGTATAACATAATTACTATATCGGCGTCCTGCTCGATTGAACCTGATTCACGAAGATCGGACAGCTGAGGCTTATGGCTTTTACCTCGTCCTTCGGTTGAACGTGCAAGCTGAGCCAGTACAACAACGGGAATATTCAGATCCTTTGCCATAAGCTTGAGATTTCGGGTGATTTCAGAAACCTCCTGAACACGGCTTTCTACTCTGCCGCCGCTTTTCATAAGCTGTAAGTAGTCAACGAAAACTGCATCAACATCACGGAGTCTGCGGATCCTCGACTTCATTTCAGATACGGTCATATTTGATGTATCGTCAAAGTAAAGCTCACAGTTACTGAGAAGTGCTGTCGCTGTTGCAAGCTTTGCCCATTCTTCGCCTGTAATGTTACCTGTTCTCATCTTTGTGCTTTCAATACGCGCCTCTGTTGAAAGAACTCTCTGAGCAAGCTGCTCCTTTGTCATTTCGAGTGAGAAGAACAGTACCTTCTTCTTACCCATCATTGCGGTATTTCTTGCAAGGTTGAGGGCAAGGCTGGTTTTACCCATAGCAGGACGAGCACCAATGATAACAAGGTCGGATTTATTAAGACCCGTTATTGCCTTATCGAGATCAATAAAGCCCGTTGTATAGCCCTTATATTTATCCTTGTCTGCACCGCTTAATTTCTGAAGCTTATCGTAAACCTCGTTTACAATGATATCACCAATTTTAGCAGGGCCTCTCGTTACTCTGCCCTGACGGATATCGTAAATCTTCTGCTCGGCTGCTTCAAGCAAACTGTCAGCAGATTCATTTGACGAGGAAGCATCTTCGATAATACCCTTTGAAACGTTGATAAGAGAGCGTACATAATACTTTTCTCTTATTATCTTGGAATAAGCTTCAACATTTTCAGTTGAGGGTACCATTTCGGCAAGCTGGAAAAGATATTGCTTTCCGCCTGCATCGTCATATATTTTCTGATCCTTGAGTTTTTCAAGCACAATCAGAGGGTCAATTTTTCCGCCGAGTGCATCAATCTCCTGCATAACCAAGAAAATTTCTTTATGCTGAGGAAGATAAAAATAGTCAGGCTTCACCATAATAAGAACCTGGGTGATACAGCTCGGGTCAATGAGGATAGAGCCGAGCACTGCCTGCTCAGCTTCAAGAGAATACGGCATATTGACATCCTCAAAGGATGTCAGCATCTTATCTCTTTCCACAATTTTCACCTCGTTTATTTTTCTTTTATTCTCCTACTCTTACAAAGAGCTTTGCTGATACGCCTGTGTAGAGCTTGATTTCAAATTCATAAGTACCGAACTGCTTGATATCTTCAACGGTAATCTTTCTCTTGTCGGTCCTGATGCCGAAGTCTTTTTCGATTTTCTCTGCAATTTCTTTAGCAGTAACACTGCCGAAAAGCTTGCCGTTTGCGCCTGCCTTTGCAGTGATAACAATTGTCTTGCCTGAAATCTCGGCAGCATGCTTCTTAGCTTCAGCTGTTTCTGTTTCAACCTTATATTTTGCTGACTGCTCACGGTTTTTGAGCTCTGTCATATTCTGAGCGTTAGCCTCAACTGCAAGATTTTTCGGAAAAAGGAAGTTTCTTGCGTATCCGTCTGAAGCGTTTACAAGCTCACCCTTTTTGCCTAAACCTTTAACGTCCTGTTTTAATACCACTTTCATATATTTTTACCTCCGTTATAAATTACTGAAATATTTGTCAATTTCTTTCTTGAGAACTCCCAGTGCCTCATCTGCATCCGTATTATGAAGCTGACAGGCAGACATTGTCTGATGTCCTCCGCCGCCGAGAGCCTCCATAATAAGCTGAACGTTTACTTCACCGTAGCTTCTTGCGGATATATTGATACCGTCGCCGTTTACATAAAGGACAAAGGAAGCCTTTACACCTTCAATATTGAGCATCTCATCAGCCGCCTGAGAAGTGACAAGTCGAATATTGTCAAACTTTTCACCTGCTACCGAAACAGCACAGCCGTTATAGGTTTCAGCTTCATCAATAATAGCGTTTCTCGCTCTGAATATATCCATATCGTTGGAGAAGAGCTTTTTACATTCAACAGTACTTGCACCTCTTGAGCGAAGATATGCAGCAGCTTCAAAGGTACGGACACCTGCTCTTAAAATAAAGTTTCTCGTATCGAGTACAATACCCGTAAAGAGAGAGAGAGCAGCAAATTTGTCGAGCACAGGCTTAGTATCAACATACTGTGCAACCTCTGTTATCATTTCAGAAGCTGAAGATGAATTGGGCATGTGATAGAACATAACCGTATCTTCAATATAGTCGACACTCTTTCGATGGTGGTCGATAACCATTACCTTTACATCTTTGTCAAGAAGCTCGGGACAGTCAGTGAAGTCCTGCTTATGGGTATCTACTACAATCACAAGAGTGTTACCGCCTACCTTACCGAGAGCCTCGTCGGGAGTAATAACTATACCGTCACCCTTTTCCTGGATAAAAGCACTTATAAGAGGAAGAGCAAGGGTATTTCTGGTGTTGACCACAATATTGGCAGTCTTTCCGAAATGCTCAGCAATACACTGCATACCCACAGCACTGCCGAAAGCATCAAAATCGGAAAATCTGTGGCCCATAATAAGGACATTGTCGCTGTCGGATATAATTTCGGAAATAGTCTTGGAGAGAAGTCTCGTTCTGACTTTATTTTTCTTCTCATGACCTGAGGTAACACCGCCGAAAAATTTATACTGTGTACCTTCTTTGATTGCTACCTGGTCACCGCCGCGGCTCTGAGCCATATCGAGGGCCTGCTTGGCAGAGTTGTTGCTCTCAGCCATATCCTTTTCGTGACCTACGCCGATTGAAAGTGTCAGGTCAGTACTTCTGCCGTCATAAGTGAGCTCACGGACCTTATCAAGGATATTGAACTTATCGTTTACCATTCTCTGATAAGCTCGTTCCTCAATGAAAACCATCATACGGCTGCTGCTGTATTTTCGGCAAAGCCCACCGTAAGAATTAACCCACTGCTCAATCATCTGTTCGGTTTTGGTGAAAATAGCAGCGCAGTCACTTTCTTTAAAGTTGTTGTAGACCTCGTCTGAATTGTCGAGAACAGTCAGCATTATGCAGGGTCTTGTATCTGCGAATTCCTTCTCAATAAGGCGAAGCTCAGTTTCATCAAAAAGATAAAGCAAATAAAAATCTTCACCGTCAACGCTGAACTCGTTTGAGTAAACAGAAAAATAAAGGTTCTCGGCTCTGAGCCTGTAGCCCCTGCCCTGAAGAAGCTTTTCGATATTATCCTTACGGACGAGCTCTTTGAAGTTAGATACCGTATAGTCAGGGGTAATTCTGAAGGTTTCCCTGAATCTGTCGTTAAACCAGATAATTGTGCCGTCTTTTTCAATTACAACACAAGGTACACTAAGAACGCTGAAAGCCTTGCCCTGCTCGAAATTCAGCTCGTCTGTTACAGTTTTAACTTTGTGAAGGAGCTTTTCCTTGACCTCTATGTGATAGATATACTTAGCAAGTGCAAATCCTATTACAAGCACCAGCTGAGCTGCCGAAAGCACATAGCTGTAGCCTGCCGTCATACCGCAAAGGAATATGGCAAGTATTATGAATATCAAGGATAAATCGTAAATTTTCCAAAGTTTTTTCATTTTAAATCTCCATAAGAATAGGAAGAATCATAGGACTTCTTTTTGTTCTTTCATACATAAGCTTTGAAACATCGTCACGGACTCTGTTTTTAATTGTGTTCCAATCGTAAATGTTTCTGTCGTAGCACTTCATCATTGTTTCATAAGCAGTGTTCTTGGCTTCTTCAATAAGCTCCTCGGATTCTTTTACAAATACGAAGCCTCGTGACACAACATCGGGACCCGATACGAGCTGACCCGTAAGACCGTCAAGAGTTGCAACAACGATGATAATGCCGTCTTCGGCAAGGTGCTTTCTGTCTTTAAGGACAATATTTCCGACATCGCCCACACCTGAGCCGTCAACAAATATCTTACCCGCAGGCACAGCACCAGCCTTTTTGATGTGATCCTTGCATACTTCAACCTGAACACCGTTATCGGCAATAACAACATTAGATGAAGGTATACCCATCTGCTCTGCAAGAAGTGCATGCTTGAGGAGGTGCTTCTGTTCGCCGTGTACGGGAATGAAATACTGAGGCTTGACGATACTGAGCATTAATTTGAGCTCTTCTCTGCAGGCGTGGCCAGATACGTGAACATCATACATCTTTTCATATACAACCTCAGCACCCAGCTTCATGAGCTCATTGACTACCCTGCCGACGGTTTTTTCATTGCCGGGAATGGGAGTAGCTGAAATTATAACATAGTCGTTTGGGCCGACAGCAACCTTTCTGTGATCAGAGAATGCCATCCTTGTAAGTGCTGACATAGGCTCACCCTGGCTGCCTGTTGTAATGAGCACAACCTCATTTGCTGCATAGTGATTGATAAGGTCGAGCTTAATAAGAATACCTTCGGGTACTTTGAGATAGCCGAGCTCTGCGCCTATAGCAACAACATTCTCAAGGCTCCTGCCTGAAAGAGCAACTTTTCTGCCCATCTTTTCGGCAACATCGATAATCTGCTGAACTCTGTGAATATTTGAAGCAAAGGTTGCAACTATAATACGTCTGTCCTCAGCCTTTCTGAAAAGCAGCTCGAAGGATGCACCTACCTTGCTTTCACTTTCAGTAAAGCCGGGGCGTTCGGCGTTTGTGGAGTCCGCCATCATACAGAGTACTCCCTGCTTACCCAGCTCGGCGAAACGGGCTATATCAATTACGTCGCCGTCTATAGGTGTCGTGTCAATCTTGAAGTCGCCTGTGTGAACAATAGTACCGCCGTCACACTTGATTGCGAGGCCCACAGCATCAGGAATTGAATGGTTGACGTGAATGAATTCAACCTCGAATTTGCCTAAACGCACCTTTTTACCCGGGGAAACAACATTGAGCTTTGCAGAGTCAAGAAGACCGTGCTCGCGGAGTTTGCCCTCAATAAGACCGTTTGTCAGACGAGTGCTGTAAACAGGCATGTTGACCTTTCTGAGAAGATATGAAAGTGAGCCTATATGGTCCTCGTGACCGTGGGTTATGCAGATACCCTTAATTTTGTCTGCGTTCTTTTCAACATAAGTGAAGTCGGGAATTACAAGATCTATACCCGGCATATCTTCATCAGGAAATGCAAGACCGCAGTCAACAAGTATCATATCGTCTTCATATTCGAAGAGAGTTATATTCTTACCGACTTCGTTGAGGCCGCCTAAGAATGCAATCTTGATGGGACTTTGCTTTTTACCTGCTACCTTGCCGCCTTTTTTGGACTGTGTATTTTTCTTACTGTCTTTAGCTTTATTCTGTGTTTTCTTGCTTTCAGTCTGCTTTTTTGCTTCAGCCTGTTTCTTAGTTTCTTTAGTCTTTGCATTTCCGGTCTGCTTTTTATTATCCGCCTGCTTCTTTGTTTCCAAAACCTTTTTTGTATCGATCTTTTCGTAAAGCAGAATATCGTTTACTTTTGACTCAAGTGTCTTTTTTGAAGCATTTCTTTTTTTCTTATAATTAAAGGTTTTTGATTTACTTTTATTTTTATTTGCCGCTATTTTAGTTTGCTTGAGATTCTGATTGTTTTCACTCATTTAATTATCTGATACTCCTTTTCTGTAATATTTATATACTAACCGTAAATCATATTTAAAGTGAATTAACGCCAATTACCCATAGTAATCCATTATTGTTTATAATACTATTTTTTGGATAGTATGTCAAGGAATATACAGTTAAAATTATCACCTATATAATTAAAAGTTGCCTCAAAAATAAAAGAATACCGTCTGAAGTTACCCTCAGACGGTATATGGAGTTTAATCGTCAAGTGTTTTTTCGAAAAGCTCGCCTTTGGCGTCTTTAGCGTGAGCCTTCTTTTCGGCTGTTTCTTCATAGAGATATTTACCGAGGTCGATTCTCAGAATCTTACGTCCGCTGTGACGCTTGGACTCGGGTATTGCTCTCATATAGTTTTCACCGTAGAAATGCTTGAGATATTCGTCAATATAAGCCGGTGCAGGAAGTTTCAGTCCTTCGAAGTCAACATCAATAAGGCTGTAGAACCATTTTTCAGGGAAAGCGCCCTTGATAAGATTCATACCCTGACCATCGATAAGGAATACATGGTCCTCCTGCTTTCTGTATCTCTTAAGCACCGCATTGAGTACAGAATGGTAGAGATTAAAGGGCACCAGACGGATAAAGGGAAGAAGCAGCTTTGAAAGAGTGTAATACTCACCCGGTACAGCAGTATTCTGCCAACGGATATTGATAATACGTCTGAGATTCTGAACCGTAAACAGATGCAGCTTTTTGCCGATTGTGGTATTTGCTGTCTTATCATAAACAAAAATATTGATAAACAGACCGTTGTCAACAAGCTTGAATCTGTCAGTTGCAGCAGTGAAGAAACCTGTATCATTAAGGCGTATTCTGTCGTAAACCAGATGCGAAACAGAGCCTTTTTTGTATGTCTGATATTTAAGCTTATCGGAAAGCTCACCGGGACATACTTTCTTGAATTTCTCATAATCCTCTCTGAAGAAACCTATATCAATAGTGTCTTCCCAGGGAATGTATCCCTTATACTTGACTGCGCCTAAAAGCGAACCGCCGACAAGGAAGTACCTGATACCGTTATTCTTGCAGATACGGTCAACATCTTTTATGATTTCAAGCTGAAGTCGGCGTATCTTTTCAAGCTTACCCTGATAGAGCTCCTGAGAAATATTGTCATCCTCACAGATATCAAGCTGAGCATAAAGTGTTCTGTAAAGCGCTTCCTGCAACGGTGTTTCGCTCACCCAGCCGATGTCTCGGAGTTTAAGATTACCCATGCGTTCATAGTAAACCTTTTCGGGTACTGCCTTGATGTCGCCCACGAATTCAACCTTGGGATTTCTTTCGATAAAGGCCTCATAAAGAGTACTCTTGATATCGTGAAGTGTGAAATTATAGTTAGAAGCGTTATAGATGTTACCCTTTCTGCCCTTCATACATACACAGTGAACAGCAGTTACAGCCTGGCGGATATAACAACCGCTATAGTGAATTACGCTGTCACTCTTATTAAATGTGATTGTATTCTCATTGATAAGCTTAGATATAATTCTGTCAATACCGAGCTTTGAGGTATCCTTAACAAAGGGACCGAATATATTGTCAAAGCGTACGACACTGAGCTGATTCTTATTGTAAGAGAAAGACTTTCTGAGTACGTCTTCAAACTCCATAAGGATTCTGCCCTGATAGAAGTTCTTTTCGTGAAGCACGAGGGACTCGATTTCTCTTTCGGATACAGCAGCAAGATCGCCGTCAAAGGGCTTTGCAAAGCTGAAAATGGGTATAAACACAAATCTGCCGTTGGAGTTTCTGGACAGAGCGAGCCACTTACGAAGATTTCTCTTCTTTTCTTTCAGGAACTCGATATTGGTGTATTCGGGAAGCTGAATGTTTGCAATATAGTAGTAAACCTTCTTGGCGCTGGACTTACTTGCGCCGTAATATGCATCTACGTTGTCATAGATGTTAAACAGTGCATTAGCGTCAAATTCTTCAGCTATCTGGTCATAGAGGTCTCTGTGTCTGCATTTGCCCTCGAGAATTACATTTACACAGCCTTCGGTAAGGCCTTTCTTACTGCGGTACATATAATAACCGGCAAGATACGGAGCAAGAGCGTGTTCATCACAGATAACGTTGATTTCGCACTTATTAAGAGCGCCGTGCTTAAGGTTATTACTGAGAATCTCCTTGTCAATAAGTGAAAGCTCGTCAAGGAAGTGCTCATTCATTCCTGTGTCTTCCGTATCGTAGATGGGCTTTTCGTATATTTCACCCTCTAAATTAACGTCACGGATAGGATAATTCTCAGTGTGTTCATAGAGATATTTACCTAAGTCAAGTCTTGCAAGCGCATGACCTGAGTTACGTGAGGACAAAGGAAGAAGCTCCATATATCTGTTGCCGTACCAGTGTCTGAGGTATTCATCATAAGCTTTTGGTGCTTTGAATACCATATCCTCATAAGGCACGTCGATAAGCTCTTCGAACCACGCTTTCGGGAAAGGTCCCTTTTCGAGATTCTGACCCACACCGTCAATGAGGTATTTACTGTTTTTCTTGAAGTCGAACATCTGAAGTGCTCTTTCAAAGAAACGGTGATAGGTGAAGAAGGGCACACGCTTCATTATGGGAAGCATAATTTTTGAGGCGGTATAGTGGATACCTCTTCTTGCCTTACCTACCCAGCGGATATTGATAAGACGGCGGAAAAACTGGATTGACTTGATGTGAAATTTCTGGAAGAATTCCGAATTAGCAGTTTTATCGTATACGAGAATATCAATGAAGATACCGTTTTCGATATCGCTGAAACGGTTGGAAAACTTTGTGCTGAAATAGGTATCCTTAAGACGTACCTTGTCGAAAATATAGTGAGAGGTCGGTTCATCTGTGTAGGACTGATACGACAGATGCGAAGCTAAAAGCTGAGGACAGATACGTCTGAACTTCTCGAAGTCCTCACGAAGCATACCGATATCAATATCATCGTCCCAAGGGATAAAGCCCTTATGTCTGATTGCACCCAAAAGCGAACCGCCGACGAGGAAATATCTGATATCGTTTTCACGGCAGATTCTGTCGATTTCACGCATAATGTTCATTTCTATGCGCTTTACTCTTTCGAGCTTACCCTGATAGATGTCAACATAGAAGTCGCCCTTGTATTCTTCGTTTATCTTAATGAGAGCGGTTCTGTAAATTGCTTCTCTTAAGGGAGTTTCCTCTGTCCAGCCGAGAGCCTTTATCTTAAGGTTGGCAAGGCACTCGTAATTCTTTTCTATTGTCCAGCCTGATAGGATATCGTCCTCAAACAGCACATCAGGATTACGGTGGGAGAAGCACTTGTAAAGGTCATTTTTGATATCGTGAAGGGTAAAGCTATAGTTAGCCGCATTATAGATATTACCGTTTTTGCCGATGAGACCTACAAGGAATACGGCAGTAACCGCCTGACGGATATAGCAACCCGTATAGTGAGTAAGACTGTCTGACTTTTTGAAAGTAATTTTATTGTTATATGCAAGGTCGTCAATGATACTGTCGATACCGAGCTTTGTTGTATCTTCAACGAGAGGACCAAAAACATTGTCAAAGCGAACCACATTCATTGATATGGACTTTTCTTTGAATGACTTACGACAGATTTCCTCCATTTCCATAAGGAGTTTACCGCTTGCAAATGAACTGTCCCGTTCTGCTACAGCTTCAAGCTCTCTCTCAGATACACATACAAGACCGTTATCAAAAGGACCTGCAAAGTTAAAAATAGGAATAAACAGAAAGCTGCCGGTGCAGTCGCGGGCAATCTCCAGCCACTTTTCGAGGTTCTCCTTTTTGCTTTCTCTGAAAGCTTCATCACTATATTCGGGAAGCTGGAGATTTGCAATATAGAAAAAGTGTCTGTTGATGATATTGCTTCCCGAAAGAAGATAATCTTCAATGTTCTTATATACAGTTAAAGTGGGACCACCCTTGAATTCGGATATAACCTCACTGAAAAGCTCCTGATTTCTTACTTCACCCTCTGCAATAATATTGATTTTACCGTTTTTATTATTCTTTGCAGTAAGCATAAAGAAGCCGGCAAGATAGGCACTCAGAGAATGCTCATCACCGATAATATTTATCTCATCACCTGCATAGACGCCGGGATTAACCTTAAGGGCATTTATAGAGGTTGACGCACATTTTAATTCATCGTAAAAATATTGATTCATTTCAAACAATCCTTTACTGATTTTATCACAGATAATTATACTACTTAGCAATTTTTTTGTCAATAAGACTATTTATTCTGTGCAGTTATCTGCCAATACCATACCGATGCAATTTTCGCACGCAAAAATGTCGGATTTATCGGAAGAACAGTCATTATAAAAATGTATTCTATTGTTTCTGATATTGAGATTTTCAGTGTATTTCGCAATAACTGCCTTGTCATTTTCAAGATAAATCTCGTTGTTTTCGATAGTTATGTTTTTGTGTACAGACGACACAACCTTACTGCTCTTTGCAACAATGGGGTCGATAAATATTGCAGGCTTCGGCCCTGAGTAAGGTGATTTTTTAACGTAAAAGATATTTCCTCTTACGGTCATATCCTTGATAGCACCGGACTCATACCAATCGTTACAGTCGTTAGAAAGATAGATACTTGCCATTGTAAGACCGCTGAAGACGTTGTTTTCAATCAGCACTTTCTTTCTCGTTGTGCAGAGTATGCCTCTTGTGGGAATCTTTTCAAAAACGCAGTTACCGATATAAACCTCGGGTGCATAAGTTACATTCTCGGCAGCGTACGCCTTGGGAACTTTGATTTCGTCGGGCAAGTCCTCCTCAAAAGTTACTTTCATTTCTTTGGCTGAGAGCCCCTCCCACAAAGGATTCACAACTTTGCTTACCGTAAATTCCTTCTCACCGCCGCAGGGTGCAAGATTTTCTCTGTTATAGAACACTACCCTATCGCCCTTATGGTACTGCTGAAAGGCGTTTTGCTGATTATGGACATATTCGAGAATAAGAGTCTTGCTGTCAAGAGCCTTCTTCACTCTCGTAAATGTACCGTGTATGTTGATGGGGTCATCGTGAGCATTGGAAAATTTGCAGGATTCAATATGAATTTTACCCTTTGCACCTGACACGTGAATGTGGTCTGCAAAGGAAGTGCAGTTTCTGTCACTACCCTCTTTTGGAATAAAGTTACAGCCCTTGAATGACACATTATCACACATCTGAACGAGAAAGGCAAAGCCGTGCATATAGTGCACACCGATATTTTCCAGGGAAATATTACTGCTCTCGCTTAAGAATGCACCGGTGCAAAGTCTTTTATAGTTAGGACAAAGCTCGAATGACATACCCTCAAAGTAAAGCGATTTATTCACAGGCTTAAGGTAGCTTATTCTTACTGTGCTCTCCCCTGTTTGTTTTATTCTCAGTCTATGAGCAAGAGGCCCTTTTGCGAGTGGGTATCTGCTGACATTACCCGTAAGGGAGTTATAGCCAACTACACAGTGGGAGTCATTCTGTCCGATTACGTGCCAATATTCTTCACCTGAAAATATACTCTTTTCAAACCAACGGATATTACCTTTTTCAATTTTCCACTGTAATGACTTCGGGATATAGTAGTCAACATAGTGTCTGCCGACATCTTTTACATCCATCTGAAAAGTGCCCGCCGTGGGAAAATCCCAACTGAAATTGCGAAATGAAATATTGTCGCTCTCGCTTATTCTCAGAGCAATCATTCTGCCGTGCATTATAAACTCACTGCCGCAGCCGTCAATAGTAAGGTTTCTTATACCGTCAATGTTAATTGCACTGCGGATTTTTGGCTGTAAGACTGTGTCTGTATTAGAAGCGTATACAGTATTTTCCTCGGCAGAGTCCCAATAGAAATGATATTCGCCTTTTTCGAAGCGGATAATTTTTTCTTGAAAATTACTCTTGCATTCAGACAAAATATCCTGAAGCTTTTTTGTAACATCTCCGTACTGTCCTTTGTCGGAATTTTTTATCAGGTATTCTTTCATGTTCTCCCTCAAATCACAAAAAAAGGCAGAGTCTCCCCTGCCTTCGAGTATTTATATGTATTTCTTGTAAATGCGCATCACGATATCATTCATCTCGCTCATATTCTTTTCGATTTCATAAACAAGCTTGAACTGATTTCTTGCTCTTACAAGGTTATGCTCGGGGTACTTGGTCTTGAAGTAAATATCGCCGTCAAGATAGTCTGTCAGGAAACGGATGCCGCACTCGAGAGTAATAAGCATAGCTGAGAAAGCGAGATTCTCGACCTCTGCCATAGTAAGTGCTTTAGCTGAAGCCGAAAGGAAGCCCTCTGTGTAGCTCTCGAAAAGCTCAAGTGAAATGTTGACATTGTCAAGATTGTCGTCATCTTCTCTTGTGGTGTTACCGCCGAAACGGATAGCGTCTCCGAAATCATAGAGCGAGAAGCCGGGCATAATTGTGTCAAGGTCAATTACGCAGATGCCGTCATTGGTTATGTCGTCAAAGAGAATATTATTAAGCTTTGTATCGTTGTGTGTTACACGAAGAGGAATGAGACCTTTTTTATAAAGTGTAAGAAGTCTGCCTGCCTCGGGACGTCTTTCCATAGCAAATGCTATTTCTTCTTTAACACTGTCAGCTCTGCCTGCCAAATTATTATTTATAGCCGCCTCAAGATTATCAAAGCGTTTGGGTGTGTGGTGGAAATCCTTGATTGTCTCGTGAAGAGTGTGCATAGGATAGTCTGTGAGATACTTCTGGAAGTTTCCAAAGGATCTGCCTGCGTTTTCGAAAAGCTTTTTGTTTTCGATTTTATTGCAGGTGTGTGAATTGTCTATGAAATTATAGGCTCTCCAACACTTGTCACCCACATAGAAGTAATATTTGTCATTTTCCGCCTTGAGAAAAGTCAGGGTCTCTCTTTCGGGGTCACCGCCGTTTTCTGCGATTTTGTTTCGCAGATATGTTGTAACGTTGACAATATTTTCCATAAGCTCTTCAGGGTTCTTGAATACGTGAGTATTGATGCCCTGAACAAGATATTTCTTTATTTTGCCACCGTCATCGAAGGTGATGAGTAGGGTTGTGTTGATGTGTCCGTCAGTAAAAACGCTCTGGGACGTGGGCTCACCTTTTATGTTAAAGTGTCTGCACACCTTTACTATTTCATTATCTATTTCAACTGCCATAATATTACCTTTATTCAATTGTAATACCTTTCATCAATATTGATTACGGCAAAGCAATCAGGGTTATGGAAACCCAAGTCCGGTGTCGAAAGCTCACTGAAACTGCCGTAATGGGGATAATTTGTCAAATCGCCGCACTTTGTAAAGTTACCTCTTACAGTGCATTTGTCCGCTGTAAATTCTTTCCCGTATACTTCACTGATCAGCTCACAGGGCACAAAAAGCTCAAGACTCCAGCCCTCGGGGGTTGCATCAGTTCTGACGTCAGCTTCTGTATCAGTGAGTTCTTTTATAAATACTCTGTTTTCGCGTACCCTGCCGTATTGGCTGAGGTACACGCCGTCGCTGTTAATCTCAAAATTTACATATTCACTTCTGTCAGGAAAGGGACAAAGGAACATTTCCATACAGCTGTCTTCCCAAACTCTGCCGTCTCTTTCCTTGTTGACGGCACGAAGCTGAGTTTCATCACATCTCATACGAAGTGCAATACCCTTGTTTCTGAGAAAACACATCTGAAAATATACGTTATACTCTTTGGCAGAGTCCCAAAGAAAATGCTGAAGCTTTTCTTCAGGAACCTCCTGCCAATTAATTTTATCAGTAAAAGAATAAGTATTATACTGTTTCATTATTCTGCTGCTTCGGCTTTCTTGACGTAATACATTCTTGAATCGTTGTCGAGAATCATTCTTGAATCACCGAACTTAAAGCCCGAATAGTTATAGGGCTGCTTGGGCTTGAAGCCTGAATACATAAGAGCGTCGCCGCCCATAAGGTAGTGCTCGTTTTCACTCTTGAGCTTAACCATCTCACAGATGAAATCAAAGAACTTGCCGTCTTCAACATTCATCTTCTTAGGCAGAGGTACATTAATCATATCTCCGAAGTTCTTGACTGAAAGGAGCTGAGTACGGATATTCAGCTCGTAATCCCAATCGCTGTTGAGGGATACAAACTTGATAACATCGTTACCCCAGTTGGGAGTGATTCTGTTTACAAAGTAGCCGTACATAGCCTCTGTCTTATCCTCAGATGTAATCTGCCACATACATCTGTCATCCTTCTCGATGTCACCGATACGTGAGAATTCACCGTACTGAAGAAGGTGTCTGTGTGACTTATAGTATTCAATCTGCTTTTTAACAGCAGCTCTGTCAAACTTAGAAAGATTGGTAACGTCGAGCTCGTAGCCTAAAAGACCGAAGGCTGATACGTTGAATCTCTGCTCGATGGAGCTTGGTCTGAAGTCGGGGAAGCTGATTGCGGCAGCAACGTGCATTGTCATTACAGACTGAGGATAACCATAAGATGTACCTGACTGAATGTGTATTCTGTCGAGAGGGTCGGTATTGTCACTTGTCCAGCACTGAGGCATATAGCAGAAGGTTGCAAGGTCAAATCTGTTACCGCCGCTTGAACAAGCCTCAAAGAGAATTTCAGGAAAGCGTGAAGTGAGGGCATCCCAGATTTCATAGAGACCGAGGATATATCTGTGGAAGTATTCGCCGCTCTTGTAGCCCTTCTGTCTTGAGAAAACATCGGAGAAGTGACGGTTGTTATCCCACTTGATATATTCGATGTTACCGTAACGGAAAACATCTGTCATTGTGTTAATTATGTAATCGCGTACTTCCTGTCTTGTAAGGTCGAGTACAAGCTGATTTCTGCCCTGAGACGGTGTGTAAACGTCAGTGGTCATAGCCCAGTCGGGATGAGCTCTGTAAAGATCAGAATCAGGATTAACCATTTCAGGCTCAACCCAGAGACCGAACTTGAGTCCCATAGCGTTGACTTTTTCTGATAGTCCCTTGATACCGCTTGGGAGCTTCTTCATATTTACATACCAGTCACCGAGACCTGCCTTATCGTTGTTACGCTTGCCGAACCAGCCGTCATCAAGAACGAACATTTCAGCACCGATTTCCTTGGTAGCCTCAGCAATTTCGAGGATTTTCTTTTCTGTGAAGCTGAATGTAGTTGCTTCCCAGTTGTTTACAAGGATAGGTCTGTCCTTATCCTTCCAATAGCCTCTGACGATATTCTCCTTAACGAAAGCGTGCATATTCTGACTCATACCGTTAAGTCCCTCGTCGCTGAAGGTCATAACGCTTTCGGGAGTATCAAAGGATTCACCCCAGCCTAAGTGCCACTGGAATTCGAAGGGATTGATACCGTTCTGAATGCGGAGAAGACCGTGAGTTGATATCTCGGTACGTGCAATGTGGTTGCCTGAATATACAAGGTTAAAGCCGTAGCAGTTACCGCTGTGCTCTGTTGCATCCTCTTCACGGATTGCAAAGAAGGGGTTGTGTCTGTTGGAGCTTGTGCCTGAAATTGAGCCCACCGAACACTCACCTGATGTGAGTCTGTGCTCGTGCTTATATCTTTCTCTTGCCCATGCACCGTCAAAGGTAAGCATTACATACTTACCTCTCTGAAGATCGAGCTGCATACTCATAAGAGAGTTGATTTTGATTACCTTTTTGCTGTTATTGATAAGTCTTACGCTTCTTGTGATAACGTTAGACTTTTCGTATACTGTGTAGAACATGTGGAGCTCTGCACCGAGAGCACTGTCCTCAAGTACAACAGTAAGAGTTTCGCTTTCACCATAAGCTGAGGGAAGACCCTTGAGCTGAGGCTTAAGCTTTGTAACAGCTGCTGACTTGAATTTAAAGTCCGTTGTGAAAACGCCTTCAGCAGACATAAGCTGCATAGCAGGTAATCTGTAGTCGCCCTTGCCGTATGAAGAATATTCAAGGGCTATATGGTCAAGTGAAAGTGAGGTATCCTCCTGAGTGTAAGGTGTAGCGTTGCTGTAGCCTGCGGCGTGCTTATCAAGAAGATAGTCCATATTATCGCTGTTACGGATTTTTCTGCCGTAATACATAGCTTCAAGCTGTCCTGTTTTAAGAGCCTTAAAAACATAACTTGTCTTTTCGGTTGTCAGATGAAAGACATTGTCTTTGTTCATATAAATCATAGTATTCTCTCCCTTTAACAGTTATTTTTATACAGATAACATTTTATACTATTGCAGGGCAAGTGTCAACTCATTCACCGAAAATTAACAAACAGTCAAAAAAAGAAAGCATCCGAAGATGCCTTCTGATTTGAAATTATTTTTTTACCGAAGCGATGTACTCTGCCATTTCACCGACTGTCTTGTATTTAATAAAGTCAACAGCAGTCAGATCAACACCTAATTCGTTTTTAATGTCGTTTACCATGCACATGGTATCGAATGAACTCATGCCGAGATCAAACTTAAAATTGTCTTCACTCTTGATTTCGTCAACTTCCACGTAGTTTTCAAGGATGTTAATAAGTTGTTGGAGTGTTTGCATTGCGGTTTACCTTTCCTTTCTTCATCTGTTAATGCTATCTTCTCAAGTATTTCGCCTACTGTGATATCGGGATTTTCAGCACCGAGGAGAAGTGTTTTTTCAATCTTTGAGTAAAGCACTGTAAGGTCATAAGCAGCGTCCTGCTCTTCTCTGTATTCGCATATAAATTCGAGACCGCCGTCGGTGGGTCTGTGGCATACGGTAACATAAAGAGGAATCATTGTAGCGCCGTTATTGTACCAGATGCTGCGTGCTGTTTTTGCCATTTCATCGTCAATAGCAGCCATTTTCATCATAGGCTGATATGAAAGACCAAAGCTGTCGTATGTTGAGTCAAACTTCGCATCTTCCGACATTGACTTGTGTCTTTCCTTAAGTGTTTCAAGGAAAGCGAGACTTGCGTGAAGGTACATCTCGTTCTGTACACCTGAAATATTCTGCACGGCCTCAGTAAAGGTATCTTCAGGCTTTACAATACTTCTCATTGGCAGGAAGTTGATACGGATACCGCCGGATTTTTTCTCGGCGATGGTGCCTCTTCTGTTGATAATCATCTTGAAGGAAACGTCCTCCTGATTATCATTGAAGCATGAAAGGCCGGTACGTACACCCATTGAAATGAGTGAGAAAATTGAAAGACCTTTTTCATCGCAGAGCTTCATTACCTTTGCGCTGTCCTCGGCGTTCATGCTGAATTTAACAGTAGCTGCATCGGGCAGACCCGAGTGAATATCGGCAAATCTGCGGTCAGGATACTTTTTCCGCTGCTCTTTGAGTCTGTTATTGAGCATAAAGTCTGTAAAAATAGGCTCAGTTGACTCGGCAAGTGAATCGTACCAATACTGTCTGTCAATTTCGTGCTGCTCCGAGGTTTCGTATTCCAGCTCTTTCTCGAGTACGGGTATGTATGCACGCATTGGCTTGGGATACGGAGTCCCCTGAGTCTTGTGCTTATAGATTTCGATAATATCATTAATGAAAACCTTAAGAGAATAAGCGTCCATAGCAAGGTGCTGAATTCTCATAAAGATGCCGTGATAACCGTCTTTGAATCTGATAAGTGCAATCTTATGCAGCTCACAGTTAAACATAGGGATACTGCTTCTTGAGAAGGCTGTAAGCTTTTCCTCCGCCTCATCAACTGTCATATCGCTGTAGTCCCAGTCCTCGACGAGAATACGGCTCTTTTCTGTTACGTACTGATGAAGCTGAAGCTTTTTGCCCATAATAAAGCGCAGTCGCATAGTATCGCAACGTCTAACAGCCTCATAAATGGAAGCCTTCATAACAGCCTTATCCATTTCGCCTTTCCAGTAATAGCCGCATCCGATGTTGTTAACCGGATAACCCGAACCGTATTTCAGCGACATAAGATACATCATCTTCTGTGAGCTTGAAATAGGATAAGCCTTGACGGTTTCACCATCCGGCAGTACTTTTTCAATCATTCAGTACACACTCCTTAAAAATAAAATTCGGTTCTCTTTATCTTGCCCGTTGAGGTTCTATCAAAGGGTTTATTCCTTATTCTGAAATCGTGAATCATTCTGTCGGAATTGAGTTCAACGTTTACTTTATCAACAATCAGTGATAAGGTGTTTTCAATATCTTCGAGCTTATTTGTAGCAATAAACAAGTCATCAGGATAGATTTCTGCCATAAGCTTATCGTTTTCTGCAAATACTACTATTTCTTTTACTTCACTGAAATCATCAAATTTATTTTCAATCTCTTCCGGAGAAATATTTTCACCGTTTGAAAGAATAATGAGATTTTTTCTTCTGCCCACAAGGAAAACGTGTCCGTCTTTAATGTAGCCAAGGTCGCCTGTATGCAGGAAGCCATCTTCTGTAAATGCTTCGGCAGTTTCCTCAGGCATTTTGTAATAGCCCTTCATTACACTGGGACCCTTTACCTGAATTTCACCGTCGAAACATCTTACTTCATCAATGCCTATAAGTCTTCCGTTGGAATATTTGTGGGTTTCTGAGAAATCTGAGGTAGTGATTCGGGGACTGCATTCACTCATACCGTATCCCTGACGGGCAGTAATGCCGTACTGCTCAAATTCATCAATAATTGCGGGGCTCAGGAATGCACTGCCGGCAATCATACGTCTGAAGTTTTTGCCTACAACTTTCTCAGCAGCTTCACGTTTTGTCAAATCAGGATTATTTCTTGCAGTGATTTTAATTTTCGTCAGAATTGACTTGCAAAGCGCAGGCACAATACGCATAATAGTAGGTTCAAAAATGAGGATATTCTTATAGAGTTCACTCAATGAGCCGTTGAGACAAAGGCAACCGCCGTCATAGAGAGTTTTCAGCACATCGCAGGCATAACAGAAAACGTGGTGCATAGGAAGCACCGAGAAGCTGACATCGTCATCATCAAGGCTATAGGCATCGTAGCTTGAATTAGCAGCAAGGTTGCGATTTGTAAGCATAACGCCCTTTCTTTTACCTGTTGTGCCCGAAGTATAAATTATAAGAGAGCACTTGTCAGGGTCTTCATCAACCTCTGATAAGTGTGAGTATTCGGAATCAGAGCCATACTCAGTGAAAATATCCTCAAACCAATGCCTGTCACCAAGAGAAATTATGCTCTTAAGCCTTGGGTATGCCTCTTTGATGCTTTCTGCCCTTCTGAGAAACTCCTCTTCACAGAAAAGCATTTCAATATCGGCATCATCAAAAAGAAGTGATGCTTCTTCAACAGTTATATCAGGCGAAAAAGGTACAACAGTATTTCCGCTGAAAATCATACCTGTAAGGCAGGCTATGTATTCGTAACCTGTTTTACCGATAAAGCCGATATGTATATTATCACTGTTTTTTGAGCGTATATATCTGCATACAGAAAGGCTGTCTTCGAAGAACTCTCTATAGCTTTTTACTCTTACTTCACCGCCGACAATGTAACGGCAAAAATCTTTATCTGCATACTTTGAAACAGCGTATTCTGCCAACTGTCTGACAGTTAGAATCTGACTTTCCAAGTAGAAATCACTTCCTTATTTTATTAGAGGTCGTATGAATGGTTATCCGACAACTGAATAAATAAACAGGGTCTTCCAAAAATACATCTATTGTAAATTATATGCCAAATTTTATTGTATCCTTGTAGAATTTATGAACATTATGTAACTTTTACAACACGGTAGTGCAATCGTAACTCTACGACTGATTATAAACAAACATATTCATTGAAACTGTTGTGTTTTAAACAAAAAATCACCGGAGCGTTTTAACTCCGGCAATTCATATTTTTATTTGAAATACATATACAGCTGACACTTGATCATACCGTTATAAAGCTTACGGCGTTTGTCTGCTTTTCTGCCGAAGAAGACTTCGAAATCCTCCGAGGGGCAGATTATATTGTATGCCCAGCCTCTTTCCTGCTTAAAGCGTTTACCTAAGGTTTTATAAAGTTCTTCAGCTTCTTTTAAGTCGAGAAGTCTTTCACCGTAAGGAGGGTTGCATATTACAGTACCCTTTTCACTCTTAGGTGCAAAGTCTCTTACATCCTTCTTTTCGAAGGTTATATACTTATCCACACCTGCCCTTTTAGCATTTGCCATAGCAAGGTCAAGACATCTTGAGTCTATATCTGAGCCATAGCAGACAAACTGCGAATCAGTAAGTGCGAGACTTCTTGCTCTGTCTCTCTCTTCATTCCAGATGCTCTCGGGAATATTCTGCCATCTTTCGGCAGTGAAGTGTCTGTTTACACCGGGTGCCATATTGTTGACCATCATTGCACCTTCGATAAGAATAGTACCCGAGCCGCACATAGGGTCGTAAAGCGTATGATAAGGACGAAGTCTCGCAAGGTTGCAAAGGGAAGCTGCAAGTGTTTCTTTTATGGGCGCTCCGCCTGCTTCAAGACGGTAGCCGCGCTTGTGGAGTCCGTACCCCGAGGTATCGATAAGCAGGCTTACCTGATTTTTCATAATAGAAAACTGAATCTGATAAAGGGGACCTGTTTCTTCAAACCAGGAGATATTGTATTTGCTCTTGAGTCTTTCTACAACTGCCTTTTTAATAATCGACTGACAGTCGCTGACACTGAAAAGTGCAGAATTAAGAGAATACCCCTTAACGGGAAATGCATCGTAAGAACCTATCCACTGCTCCCAAGGAAGTGCCTTGGTACCCTGAAAAAGCTCTTCAAAGGTCATAGCCCTGAATGTGCCGACGAGGATCTGTATTCTTTCTGCATAGCGCGAGCAGATATTGGCTCTTGCAAGAAGGTTTTCGTCACCGCTGAAAAGTACCCTGCCGTTTTCTGACACTACATCCTCTGCGCCGAGTTCTTTCATTTCATCAGCTATAAGCTTTTCAAGGCCGAGAAGGCATGGTATAACAAAATTAATTTTCATTTGTGTTTCTCCGTTCAAATAATCTGTGGGATATTATATATTATCCGCCACGGCATTTCAATAAGCAAATGTTAATAAATCAGATATTTATATAATAAACGTCGTTGCCTCTCGACTTGATAAACTTGAGTAAATCGCTGAATTTCAGCCACAAAAAAGCTGTATTGTCATTAGGATGAAAACCTACAAGGGTATCAAGATTTCTCAGATCACTGTCAAATACGAGGTTTACATCTGCATCGTCATCATTGAGAATGCCAAAGGGCGATACAGCACCGGGAGTAAGCCCCAGATGCTTCATAAGTCTTTCGTCTGAACCGAAGCTGAGTCTTGAACAACCGAGCTGACTTCTTATATCATTCTGAATATCCGGGTGCTTGTCTTTCATCATTGATACAACATAATGAGTCTTGCCGTTGGCGTTGCGTAAAAAGAGGTTTTTACAAAGCTCACCGTCGGTAAAAATCCCGAGAGCGTCCATTTCTTCTATAGTGTGTACCTCCTGATGATGAATAACCTTATATTCAATTCCCAGGTCATCGAGTGCCTTATATACTTTTTCCTGCTGTGTCATTTTCATATCCTCACTGTTTAAAATAAGTAGAAACGTTTCCGGTTTCAGTGTTCTTCAGCTTAAGACTGTTACCGCTTATTTCATAGGCATAGCTGTCGCTGATTTTTTTGCCGTAAATATAATAGGTAAGGCTGAGCACACCGTCTTCCAATTCATATCCGCCGGTAAATGTACCGTTGACCGGCACATCAATAACAGGAATTGTAATGTTGACATAAGTAACAGATACTACTCCGCCCTCTTTGAATTCGTAACCGCTGAGATTAGCACTGTCACGCCAGAGACCAATCAGGTCTTCATCATTTGAAGCTGAGGCAGAATTTGTGCCCATACGGTTAAATGTGAATGTGCCCTGCTCATCGGTGAGTGAAAGAGTTGTTCTTGTAACTGCATAGGTGTATTTTTCGGTTATCTTCTTCGAGTAAGCCGTATACTGTATAGTTACCTTATCATCTTCTGTGACATATACACCGTCAAAGCCTTCGCCGTCAATAGCAACAACTACTTTGCCGTCACCTGTGAATTTATAGGTCTTGCTAAGAGGCTTATTTTCCCATGAGCCCAAAAGCTCATCAGAAACAGAAATGCCTTTAGTCGTTGACTCAGGCTCCTTGAACTTGTCTGTTCTGACATAAGTGGACGTTTTAAGTTCTTCAATGTCGTACATTTTAAGCTCGTCGTCTTCAACGGATATTTCATAAGTCCTGTCAATTGTCGCAGTGTAAATCGAGTAAGCAATATTAAGACGGTTACCCTCTAAGGTGTAGGTGCCGTTATCAACCTTGCCGTCAAATGCGATACCGAGAGCTTCAAGGTTAGCATAAGTGAAGCTGACTTTGCCGTTTTCGAAAAACTCGAATCCGCTCATACCCGCACTGTCAGTCCATTTGCCGATAATGAGTTCAGATAGTTCAGGCTCTTTTTCCGTTGTTGTCTCTGTAGTTATGGTTTCGGTAGTAGACTGAGGTGCTGTGGGTGTCACCGTTACAGGTACTGTTGTATCATCAGCGCCGTTTTTTACGGCAGTGTACCCCATACCGACACACAGCACAGCAATGCCGACAGCTAAAACCGCAACGAGAATCTTAGTAGTTTTGTTCATAGTATAACTCCTTTATATAAAATGCGGGGTCCAAGCAATGAAACCCCGCTGTCATTCAGTTGATAAAACTTACTGAGCTGCAGAAGTGGAAACAGTTGCAGGATCAGTATAAGCCATAAGAGTTGTTGTTGTGCCGTCAGCTGTATCTGTAAGAGTGAGAGCATTGCCGTCAACTGAGAATGTGTAATCCTTAGTAACACTCTTTGAAAGAATTGTGTAGATTACAGTCACGTGATAAGCACCTGCATCATCCTTAGCTACAGAATATGTTCCGTCAACCGTGCCGTCATAAGTAATGTTAATGATGGGGATTGTAACATCAGCATAAGTGATCTTACAAGCGCCGTTTTCGAGGAATTCATAGCCCATAGTGCCTGTGGAATCTCTCCATGAGCCTAAAAGCTTCTGCTCGGGTGTGATTTTCATATCACAAGCAGCGAAAACAGTTACAACCATTACTACAGCAAGAAGAACAACTGCTAACTTCTTTAAATGTTTCATTGTCTTTTTACCTCCTTTTTTTATTGAATTCATTATAGCATACAATTATCAATTTGTACAGTAAAATTTATGTAATTTTATTTTTTCAACAATTCTACACTGTTTCGCGAGATATGTTGCATATTTATTTTTATTGTGTTAAAATAAAATCTACTTAAAATTATAAAAGTGAGATGAAATAATTTGCTCAGTATTCTCGGAGTAACCCCCTTATGGGAAAGATTAAAAGCAACAGATAAGCCGATACTTCTTTACGGCATGGGTAACGGTGCTGACATGATAATAAAAGTTTTGGAAAGCTACGGTATCAGCTATGAGGATACCTTCGCAAGTGACGGGTTTGTCAGAGGTCACAGCTTTCACGGCAAAAGAGTTCTCAGTTTCAGCGAAGCAAAAGAGAAATACAGCAATTTCATTATTCTTGTAACCTTTGCCGTACACGACAACAAGACTATGAGCTTAATAAGTGAGCTGTCTGATAATTTTGAGCTTTATGCACCCACAGTCAGCGTTGTTGACGGAAGCCCTTTCACCCGGGAATTTTTCAATGAAAATGAAGGCAACTTCAAAAGAGCTTATGAGATGCTCTATGACGAAAAATCCAAAGAGGACTATCTCAATATTCTTTGCTTCAAGCTCAGCGGAGACGTTAAATATCTGCTTAAGGCACACAGCGACAAGATGAAGCTCTATGATGATGTGCTCCCCTTGTCTGAGGACGAGTCAATAGTTGACCTTGGTGCTTACGACGGCGACACCATAAGAGAATTTCTCACTGTAACAGGTGGTAAATACAAAAACATAATTGCCCTTGAGCCTGACGAAAAGAACTTCCGTAAGCTTGAAAGAAAAACTGATGGGCTCCCCAATCTCACCCGATTTAATATGGGTGCATGGGATAAGGAAGAGACTTTATACTTTGCAAAAAAAAGCGGCAGAAACTCAAGACTTGAGGAAACCGGCATACCCGTTAACTTCAACAGCGTTGACAATATAGTTAAAGACAAAGTTACTTTTATAAAAATGGATATAGAGGGTGCGGAGCTGAAAGCACTTGAAGGTGCGAAGAACACCATAGCAATGTATAAACCCAAGCTCTATGTCTGTGCATATCACAGAAACGAGGATATGTTTACTCTCCCCTTTAAGATTAAAGCGCTTTATGACGGCTATAAAATATATTTCCGTCAGCACCCCTATATTCCTGCCTGGGAAAGTAATTTTTATGCAATTCCATAGTACCGACATGAAGAGAAAACCTACCGATTAAAGTCGGTAGGTTAACTTTTATATTGAATTGTACCAATACTCTCTCTTTCTCTTTGTTATGTATTTCTTAACCATAAAGAAGACTACTGCAAGTCCCACAACAGCGAAGCCGACATAAATGTGAGTATTGTCTGAGCCGTAAATTCTGATTTCGTTCCAGAGCTGAGAGAACATATCGAGGGTTTCCTGAGGAAGATTGTGGAAATATTCAACCTCGGGCATATTCTCTTCCGAGGGATAAAGATATTCGTCGCTTCTCATTTCAGCATAATCAGGATGTTCAAGTACACCTGTGTTAGGAGTTGCATAACCTATATAAAGAGCGTTCGATAACGCAATCTCCGGGTCAAGCATAAAGTTGATATATAAAAGGGCAGCTTCATAATTCTGAGTGCACTTAGGTATGCACATAGCATCAACGAAGCAGTTTACACCTTCTTCGGGATAAACAAAACCTAAATCCGGGTTGACATCTTTCATAAGAATATAGTCACCAACATAGTAAGGCACCATTGCAGCCTCGCCGCTTTCCATTTTGTTATAGATTTCGTCCATAACATAGCCCTGAAGAAGAGGCTTCTGCTCGATAAGCATCTGAGCTACGTCGGAAAGCTCTTTTTCATCAGTGGAGTTAAGTGAGTATCCGAGTATCTTCTGAGGGATAGCAAAAGCATCACGGGGGTTGTCTATCATAAGAATCTTGCCTGCATATCGTTCATCCCAGAGAGCAGTCCAGCTTGTAGGTTCTTCTTCGACCATAGTTTTATTGTAGATAAGACCAACCATACCTACATTAAACGGCACAGAGTAAGCGTTATCAGGGTCATAGTACATATTCTTATATTCATCGGAAACGTACTTATAATTGGGCAATGTATCAACGTCGATTTCCATAAGCATATCTTCGTTGATCATTCGCTGAATCATATAATCGGATGGAATGATTATATCGTAGCTTGCACCGCCGTTTTTAATTTTCGGGTACATATCCTCGTTGCTTTCATAGGTGACGTAGTTAACCTTGATACCTGTGAGCTTCTCAAACTCCTTGTTTACATCAAGCATACCGTCTTCATAGGTATCGCTGATGTATTCGCCCCAGTTAAAAACATTGATTTCAGCACCCTTGAGACCTTTGTAATGCTCTTCATTTTCGTAAGCACTCGCACTTATCGGCAGAGTACATATAAGCATAAGGATAAAGCATAAAGCCAATAACTTTTTCATCACTTTACCCCCTTTTTATTGAGCTTGTTGTTCATTTTCTTCTCTCCTCTTACCTGAGCAACATTGAGGAGCACGAGTAAAAGAAGAATCGCAACAAATATAAGGGTTGAAAGAGCGTACATATCGGGGGTTACGCGCTTCTTTGTCATTGAAAAAATTCTGATAGGCAGTGTCTCAAAGGATGGGCCCTGAGTAAAGTAACTGATAACAAAGTCGTCAAGAGAAAGGGTAAATGACATCATAAGACCGGAGACAATACCTGTCGAAATTGACGGCAGAGTTACCTTGAAGAACGACTGAATTGGTGTGCAGCCTAAGTCCATAGCAGCCTCGGGGAGATACTTGTCCATCTGACGTAGCTTAGGTAGTACTGACAAAATTACATAAGGCAGATTAAATGTGACGTGTGCCACAAGCATTGTGCCAAAGCCGAGAGCATCAGTTACCCCAATAAGTCTTGCACAGAAGACAAACAGAAGCATCATCGAGATACCCGTTACAATTTCTGGGTTCATCATAGGAATGTTGGTAACGCCCATTACTGTATTTTTAACGAGCTTATTTTTATAGACATTGATTCCCACTGCGGCAGCAGTACCCATAACCGTTGCAACAAGAGAAGATGAAACTGCAAGAATGAGGGTGTTTTTAAGGGCGTTTATCGTTGCACTGTCGTGAAGAAGCGACTGATACCACTTAAATGAAAAGCCTGTCATTACGCTTGTGCTTGCCGATGCGTTGAAAGAAAAGACTATCATAACAGCTATCGGCGCATATAAAAGCAGCATTATAAAAGCTACATAAAGCCTTGAAAGAGGTGACATTTTAGTTTTCATATCAACACACCTCCGTCATCATCGTCGCCTGTAAAACGGTTCATAACCATCATACAGATTATAATGAGTACCATAAGCACCATTGAAAGCGCCGCACCGAGATTATAATTATTCGAAGATTTGAACTGCATCTCAATAACGTCACCGATAAGTGAGAATGTGTTTCCGCCGAGCTTCTTTGAAATATAGAAAGTCGAAACAGACGGCACGAACACCATTGTAAAGCCCGAAGCAATACCCGGCATACTGAGAGGAATAATGATATTCTTGAATACAGTAATTTTGTTTCCGCCAAGGTCTTCAGCAGCTTCAATGAGACTGTGATCCATCTTTGACATTATATTGTAAAGGGGCAGAATCATATAGGGAATGTAATTATAAACCATACCGAATACAACTGCACCCTGAGTGTTTATCATGTGAAGATTAGGCAAGTTTAAAGCAGTCAGCACTGAGTTGATAACACCGGTATCCTGCATAAGAATCATCATGGAATATGTTCTGATAAGAAGATTCATCCACATAGGAAGCATTACGAGCATCATCATTGTTCTTTGTACATTTGCCTTGCTTCTTGCCATAATATACGCCAACGGATAAGCCAAAATAAGGCTTATAACCGTGGCAATAAAGCCCAACCATATTGAGTTGAGCATAACATCTTTGTATCTGCCGATATCGGCAATATACTCCAAAGTGAAGTTGCCGTTTGAATCTGTCACAGAGTAATATGCAACAAAAATCAAAGGCACGATAATAAACATTGCCGCCCAGACAATATAAGGGGAAGCGACAAGTTTTTCACCAAGAGAGCGTTTTTTCATTTATCACTCCTCCTCTTCCACTGTAACGTCTGAAAGGTGCTCAAGCTCATCACTGAAGGAGCTGTAGTCACCGTACATACCCGAGTATTCACTCTTCTTCATAACGTGAATAGCGTCAGGCTCAATCTGTATTCCGATTTTTGTGCCCACGGGATAGTAGTCCGTAGTCTGAATCATCCACTTGAAGTTGTCAATATCAACAATCATTTCGAAGTGTACGCCTTTGAATGTATTGGATGTAATCACACCGCTGATAGTACCCTCGCCGTAGGGTACAACATCAACGTCCTCGGGACGTACAACTATATCAACACTTTCGTTAACCTTGAAGCCTTTATCAAGACACTGGAAAATTGCGCCTGAAAACTTAGCTTTGAAGTCGTCAAGCATTATACCGTCAAGAATATTACTTTCACCGATAAAATCCGCTACAAAGGCATTTTTCGGCTCATTATAGATGTCTATCGGTGTACCTATCTGCTGAATCTTACCGTCATTCATTACAACAACAGTATCACTCATAGAAAGCGCTTCCTGCTGATCGTGGGTAACGTAGATAAAAGTGATGCCCATTCTCTTCTGAATATTCTTAAGCTCCACCTGCATATCCTTACGAAGCTTCAGATCGAGAGCGCCGAGAGGCTCATCAAGTAAAAGTACGCGGGGCTCAACTGCAAGAGCACGGGCAATAGCAACTCTCTGCTGCTGACCGCCTGAAAGAGATGAGATGTTTCTCTTCTGAAAGCCCTTGAGGTTAACAAGCTCGAGCATCTCTCCTACTTTTACAGCTATATCTTTTTCTTTCATCTTCTTGATGCGAAGACCGAAAGCTATATTATCATAAACATTGAGATGAGGGAACAGAGCGTAACGCTGAAAAATTGTATTAACCTGTCTCTTATGAGGAGGAAGGGAATTAATGTCCTTGCCCTCAAATATCACCTGTCCGCTGTCCGCCTCAAGAAAGCCTGCAATTATCCTCAGAGTTGTTGTTTTACCGCAACCTGACGGGCCCAGAAAGGTCATAAACTCCTTGTCTTTTATGCTAAGATTTATTGAGTCGAGAATAACGTCATCTTCAAATTTCTTTGAAATATCCTGAAGTCTTATGATTATATTATCTTCCACTGCAAAAACCCCTTTCCTGATATAATTGCACATCAAAAAATATAGAACAAAATCTCACAAATGTCAACAGTTTTTTTGCATTTTTCCGCAGTAAATCAGCACTATTTTGCCGTACGATTTAGAATTCTTCAATTTTCGCCGTTTTTCTTTGTTTTACTCTCAAATACTCAAAAAAACTTTTTGATAAAAATTTCTTGTGCAAAGTGCACATAAAAGCAAAAGTACAGGTGAATACCGGAAATAATTTACCTGCACAAATAATTTTTATTCAGTTAAAAATGCCTTATATTTTTCCTCAAGCCAGCTTTTAATAAGAGGTCTGCTCTCCTCTTCCATTTCGTATACCGTTACTTCGACATCGTCTTCATTCTGAGCTTCATAGCTCTTCATGCCAAAGTAAATTGCTGCCTTTATGAATTCCTGCTCATCACTTTTTTCAATCCATATACGGTAGTTGAATATATTTTTACCGAAGCAGCCCTTTGACGGGTCTGTGCCGCATGAAGCTACATAGTAATTGTATCCGCCGCCGATTCTCGAGCCGCCGATAAGCCAGGATAATAAAGGCACAAAAATTTCACTGTTTTCCATAAGTCAACCTCACTGATAAATTTACACTCGAATTATAACAAAATTAAGTTAAAAAGTAAATAGCTATCATCCGCAGATTTCAATCTCATCGCCGTCAAAAACCTTACCGCCCTTGACAACTTTTGCGAATATGCCCTCACGAGGCATAACGCATTTTCCCACAAGCTTTTGTATCGCACAGCCCTCGTGGCACTCTTTACCTATCTGGCTGATTTCGATGATGCACTCACCCACTCTTAGCTTTGTTCCAACGGGAATTGTATAAAGCTCGATGCCCTCGGTTGTAATATTTTCGGCAAATACACCGTGGCAAAGTCCGTCTGTGGGAAGACCCTTTGATTTTTCAATGCTTTCTTTTGCTAAAAGGCTCACCTGTCTGTGCCATTTACCTGCGTGGGCATCACCCTCAAATCCAAAATCCTCTATGAGAACTCCCGGATTGATTTTCGTCTTGGGAGTGCCCTTCTTTTCACTTATATTTATGGATAAAACCTTACCCTTGATATTTGTATCCATCTGTTTATCCTCCTATCTTGTTCATACCGTGTGCATTACCGTATCCGCAAGAAAATTTATGCTCCACAGGCTTTGACATAATCGCTTTGCGGATAGTCTCTTTCAAAAGATTATCGTCATCAATAACATTTCTCAGTTCAAAAACTTCGTCATTACCGAGGCAGGGTTTGACCTTGCCGTCAGAGAGAAGTCTTATTCTGTTGCACTCACTGCAAAATTTTTCACTAACGGGTGTTATAAGACCGATTCTACCCTCAAAATTCTCAGCTTCATAATATCTTGCAACGCTTTTTTCAAAATCCGTACTATCACCGTTAACAGACTTAAGAAACGGAAATTTTTTCAATATTTCTTCACCTTTAATGACGAGCTTTTCATTTTCACCGTCATCAGAAAACGGCATAAGCTCGATAAAACGAACATCAATTTTTCTGTCCCTTGCTATATTTATAAGACTCTCAGCCTGAGAATCATTCTGTCCTCTTATAAGAACTGCGTTAAGTCTTATGGGGTAAAGACCGACTCTTTCACATTCGTCGATACCCTCGAAAACCCTATGAAGCATATCAGCACCGGTTATCTCTTTGAACTGTTCTTTATCGGTTGTGTCAAGGCTGATGTTAACAGCAGTTACGCCTGCTCGTTTAAGAGGTTCTGCCAATTCCTTTAGTCTTATACCGTTAGTTGTGATTGCAAGTTTTTTTATGCCGTCAATGCCGCTGATACGCTCTGCAATATCGCATATATCGGCCCTGACCAAAGGTTCACCGCCTGTCAGGCGCACCTTTGTTATACCAAAATCAGCAAATACTCTTACAATTTTTTCTATTTGCTCAACCGAGAGTTCATCATCAGCCTTTCCGCAAGCTGCATCGCAATAGGTGCAGTTAAGATTGCACCTTTTGGTAACAGATACCCTCAGGTAGTTAATTTTTCTGCCATAGCTGTCAATCATTTTTAAAGTCGCTCTTTCCGCCTGTTTTTTCGAGAAGTTTTACTTCACCGATTTCCATTTTCCTGTCGATAGCCTTGCACATATCATAAACAGTAAGTGCAGCAACAGATACCGCCGTAAGTGCTTCCATTTCTATGCCTGTTTTATAGGAGCATTTTGCCGTAGAGGTAATATAAAGCTCGTTCTCTCCATTGTCTGAAAAATCAATTTCAACACTGTCTATGGGAATATTATGGCAAAGAGGAATAAGCTCCCAGGTACGCTTCGCCGCCATAATGCCTGCAATTCTTGCAGTGGCAAGTCCGTCACCTTTTTTCAGCTGAGATGCAAGTAGCCTCTGAAGTGTCTCTTTTTCCATTTTCACCTTAGCGAAAGCCTTAGCAGTACGGTGGGTTACATTCTTATCTCCTACATCAACCATCAGCGCTTCGCCGTTCTTATTAAGATGTGTAAAATCAGCCAAATTGATAACCTCCCATCTCAGTGAGTCGCTCTTTGAATTCATCACTTTTAAGTGTCTCGAGAAGCTTTTGTACAGCGTAAGTGTCATAAGCATTTTCGTCAATAAGAAGGTCATATTCCTCGACGCAGATTTCTATAAAGTCAAGTCCGTACATCTTAGCCGCCGAATAGATACCGAGACCGCAGTCAGCATTACCTGCCGCAATAAGCGCCGCAACAGCAGTGTGAGTAAATTCATCATTACGGTAGCCGTCAACGCTATTTTTATCTATGCCGTTTTCTTTAAGAAGATAGTCGCAGAGTATTCTTGTACCCGAGCCCAGCTGACGGTTTACATATCTGCCTTTGGTTATATCCTTAAAGGATTCTATTGACAGAGGGTTTCCTTTTTTTACCATAAGCCCCTGTACCCTGCCGACACCTTTTACGTGCTTCACACCGCCGTCATGGAAATACTTTTCAATATAGCTTTCATTATATCCGCCTGTTTCGGTATCGAGAAGATGAATACAACCTAAGTGAGCCTGCTTATTTTTAAGTGCAGTAATTGCGCCCATACTGCCCACGTGACTCGACGTGACAGAGAATCCGTAGCCTTTTCGCTGAATCATATCCGAAAGCTCGTCAATAAGAGGGTCGTGACTGCCTGTAATGATAAGCGAAGACTCAATCTGTGATAAGTCTTTAAGCATTCTGATTTCAACCTCTTCGCCTGCTTCAAAGCCCTCACTGTCCTGAGGTACAACAAGTACGCCGTCAGCCTTTGTGAAGCTCGTTATAACACCGGCACCACGGTTAAGGGGTACGGCAGTAAGTGTATCCCCAACTTTACCGAGAGTAACACGAACATATTCCTGATGCTTAAGCGAAGACACAACCCGTTTGCCAAGATAAGCTCTGACAGTTTTGTTGCATTCATTTGCCTTTTTATAATATAAGTCAACAACGGACTTCACAATTTCCTGCATAATGACAATTGAAGAAACAGGATACCCGGGAAGACCGATTACAGGCACTTTGCCGATATTACCGAGAACAGCAGGCTTGCCAGGCTTGATAGCAATACCGTGATAGAGTACCTGACCGAGTTCAGAGATAATTGAGCTTGTATAGTCGTCCCTGCCTGCCGAAGAGCCTGCGAGTACCAAAACCGCATCACATTCTTCCGAAGCTCTGAGCACCGCATTTTTGAGGAGCTCCTTTTTATCCTTTACAATATCATAAACTTTAGCTTCAGCCTTCCACTCGAAAAGCATTGAAGAAAAAATAACAGAGTTAAACTCAATGATTTCGCCCTTTTCGGGATTATCTTTAGGCGAAACAATCTCATCACCCGTGGGAATAATACCGAACTTCGGCTTTTTTATTACTTCGACACTGAGTACGCCGCCGGCGAGAAAAGCTCCGCATAAAGAGGGTGTTACTTTAGTATATGACGGTGCTATCATATCGCCCATACATATATCCTCGCCTACCTGACGGACATTCTGCCAAGGGTGGACAGCACTGAAAAGCTTAACATCGCCGTTTTCCTGCTCGGTTACATCTTCAACCATAACAACTGCATCACACGAATCGGGTAAAGGGTCACCTGTATCGACAACCACATACTGCTCTTTTTTGAGAGCAGCAGGTGCATTTTCACTTGCGCCGTAGGTATCAGAAGCTTTTACAGCGATACCGTCCATAGCCGAAGCGTTATAATGCGGCGAGCATATTTCGGCATAAACAGCCTTTGCGAGAATTCTGCCGGATGCTTCAGCTGAAGAGATTTTCTCTGTGGAATATCTGAAACCCTCATCCGAAAGATGAGAAAGATAATTTTCTTCAGCTTCATTCAGCGGTGTATTATTCAAGTAGTTGTGTCGCATTTTCTCACCCTCCTAAAACAAAATAACATTGACTTCATCACCTTTTTTAAGGCCCTCGCAGTTACGGTCAATGACAATATATCCGTCACTTTGAGACAGCAGAGATATAACTCCGCTTTTACCGAAAATCGGCTGTATGTCATCACCTGACATTTTAATACATATTATCTCTTCTCTGCCGTGGTTTGAAGAAATATTCTGAGTAAGCTTTCCTTTTATTGTGTTCTGACAGTCTTCTCTGCCAAGAATTACATCAATAAGAGGCTTGATAAGTCTTAAGGCTACAAAATACGCAGCGGTCGGGTGCCCGGGCAAGCCAAAAACTGCTTTACCGTCAATTTTTCCGACTATTGTAGGCTTTCCCGGCTTCATAGCTATTCCGTGAATATAAACCTCGCCGAGTGATGATATAATATCAGCAGTCATATCTCTGACACCTGCCGATGAGCCGCCCGAAATAATAACTATGTCGTTTTCAGAAACAGACTTTTTAACTGAGCTATAGATATCTTCATACCTGTCAGCGATTATGCCGTATTCAGTCCCGTCACAGCCAAGCTCCATGAAAAGAGCCGATAAAATATGGCTGTTAATGTCCCTTATCTTTCCAAATGGTACTCTGCCATCAATAGGCACAATCTCGTCACCCGTTGATACGATACCAACCCGAGGCTTTTTTGAAACTGAAACCTCACCGATACCAAGTGCTGCCAATACACCGACTTCACGGGAGGTAACTGTTCTGCCCTTTTCGAAAACGACCTGATTATCTTTTATGTCGTCGCCTTTTTTTGTCACATTTTCAAACGGACTGACTGACTTGAAAATAAGACAAAAATCCTCAAATGCAGTGTCTGTGTGCTCAACCATAACAACACTGTCAGCACCCTTGGGCAACATTCCGCCCGTTGCAATTCTTACACATTCACCCTCGTGAATTTCAATCTCAGCTTTTTCGCCCATTAATATTTCACCAATTACATTCAGCTGAGAAGGCATACTTTCAGAGCTTCCGTAGGTATCAGCGGCTTTCACAGCAAAGCCGTCAACAGTTGAGCGGTCAAAGGCAGGTATGTTTTCCTCGGATATTACATCGCAAAACAGCGCTCTGCCGATACTGTCGGAGAGACAAACCTTCTCTGCAGCCGATTTTATTTCCGAAAATTCGTCTGTTATAATCTCCAGGGCTTTTTCAGTTGAAACTACCTTTAACACGTTGTCACCTCTTTATCAATCAATTTTCCACATATCAATAAACTTCTTTCCCCATTCGGTTTTAGGGTTCAGAATAAGCTCTTCAGGACTACCTGCTTCAACAATTTTACCGCCGTTGAGCATTATAATTAGGTCAGCTAAATTTTTCGCTTGTTTAGGCGAATGAGTAGTCATAAGAATGCCGCATCCGGTTTTTTCTTTATAGTTTCTCAGAGCTCTCTCAATTATTTCCGTACCCTCAATATCTGCCGCACTTGAAGGCTCGTCAAGAAGCAGGAAATCTGCATTATTAACAATTATTCTGCCAAGAGCGAGACGCTGACATTCACCGCCTGAAAGTACCTTTGCATTTTTATCTTTAAGATGCGAAAGTGAAAGAGCTTCAAGAATATCGTCACAGCACTTATCCTTATCACTACTGTCTTTCATAGAAAAAAGTATATTCTTTCTGACAGTTTTACTGAAAGGTGTACACTGCTGAGGAAGATAAAATCCTTCACCTTTTATACTGTACTCACCCTCACTTTTCTCGAGAGTACCTGCAAGAATTTTAAGAAGTGTGCTTTTGCCGCTTCCGTTGGGACCGACAATAACAACAGTTTCACCTTTTCTGACAGTGAGAGAGTCAACATTAAGGACCGTTCTCTCACCGTAAATCTTTTTGAGCTTATTTACAACTATCATCGCTTGTCCTCCCTTACTAAAGCCGAAGCCAGAATATTCACAAACAGAGAGATAAGCAGAAGTATAATACCCAGAGAAAGTGCAAAGCTGAAATTACCTTTGTTGGTTTCCAGCATAATTGCCGTTGTCATAACCCTTGTTTTCCACTGGATGTTACCGCCTACGAGGCTTACTGCACCAACCTCAGCGATTGATCTGCCAAAGGCAGTGAGTACAACAGAAAGAAGCGCCGCCTTATTTTCAGAGAGCAGAAGAAGAGCGGTTTTACCCTTCGTAAAATTCAGTCCCTTTGCCGTTTCCGTAAGACTCTTTGCATTGATAGAGGTCATAGACTCGGCTATGCTAATAACCACGGGAGTAATCAGAAGACACTGAGCAACAACCATAACCTCAACAGTGAAGAGCATACCAAGTGAGCCAAAGGGTCCGTACTTTGTGAAAAGCATATAGACAATCAGGCCTGCCACCACAGGAGGCAGACCCATAAGAGTACCTGTTAACTTTTTGATTGTCCTTTTGCCTTTGAAATTGCTTTTACCCATAAGTACACCTATAGGCATACCTAAAAGGCAAGAAATTGTTGTGCTGAAAAAGGACATTCTGAGAGTCACACCGATAATTTGCAGTAACTCTCTGTCCATAGTCAGAAGCATTTCAAAGGCTTCGTTAATTTTTTCCACAGTTTATTCTTCGATGAGATAGAAAAGAGCTTCGCCATACTGTTCTTCACCATATTTAGCAATAAGAGCAGAAGCTTCTTCGCCTGTCATCCATTCAATAAGTGCCTTTGCACCCTCAGTATTGATACCGTCAAGTTTTTCTGGATTGCATTCGATAAGTGAATATGTATTCATCATATCTTCGCCTTCTGCAAGGATGATTTCAAGGTCTAAGTCAGCCTTATTTGAAAGGAATGTAGCCTTGTCTGTCAGACAGTAAGCACCTTTTTCACTTGCCATTGTAAGACATGCGCCCATACCCTGACCTGCGCTGATATACCATTCGTCATCAGCTTCGGGTACATCATCGCCCCAAATTTTGAGTTCAGCCTTGTGGGTACCGCTGTCGTCACCGCGTGAAATGAAGGGAGCTTCTGCTTCTTCGATTTTCTCGAAAGCTTCAGCTGCATTAGCGCTGTCCTTAATGCCGGCAGAATCATCTGCGGGTCCGACAACAACAAAGTAGTTGTACATAAAGGGAATTCTTTCAACGCCGTAACCGTCAGCGATAAATGTTTCTTCTGAAGCCTTGGCGTGAACGAGAATAAGATCCGCGTTACCGTCAACAGCCTTCTGAATAGCCGCGCCTGTGCCTGCTGACTGAACCTCAACAGTATAACCTGTAGCTTCTTCGAAAACAGGAAGAAGATATGGAAGAAGTCCTGAGTCGTTAACAGATGTCGTTGTCGACATTCGGATAACGGAATTTGCAGGTGTGTCGGGTGTTTCGTTACCGCCGCAAGCAGCGAAGCAAAGCACCATTACTAAAGCGAGTGAGAGTGCGAGAAGTTTCTTCATAATTCATTCTCCTTTTCAATCACGGAAGGCAAAACGGTTTCCCGGTAATGCCCTTTGACCGTTATCTGCATATTCTCCCGCAGACAGTGTATTTCGGTCACGCCCGGTTTATCATACAAAACGCTTAGACAGTCCGGGTCGGAATATGAATTAAGCACATCAGTGCAAACTTCCTTTGTAACATTTCGGCAATAAAACTAATATTTGATTAATTTTACAAAAAATATTGTAAACATTGCTCTTTTATGATATTATATATCAGTAGTAACAATATTTCAAGTAGTGAGTGATAAAAAAATGATTTTCGGTATCCTATGTGTCAGCGACAGATGTTCACGTGGCGAATGTGAAGATAAAAGCGGACCTCTCATAAAAGAGCTTACAGCAAGCCTTGGTAAAGCGGCAGATTACCTGATTGTACCTGACGAAAAAGCGGAGATTGAAAAGGCTCTGATTTATCTCTGTGATGATGTAAAAGCCGATGTTGTTTTCACTACCGGCGGCACAGGTTTCGCACCGAGAGATGTTACTCCCGAAGCAACAAAAGCTGTTATAGAAAGAGACGCCCCCGGCATAGCTGAAGCAATAAGGCTGAAAAGTATTGAAATTACTCCAAAGGCTATGCTCTCGAGAGCAGTATCGGGCATCAGAAAATCAAGTCTTATCATAAACCTTCCCGGCAGTCCGAAGGCTGTCAAGGAGTCAATTGAGGTTGTACTCCCCGTATTACCACACGCTGTGGAAACTCTTTCGGGAAATACTCAAAGCTGTGGCGGTAATTACTGATATGGATATCAAAGAACAATCACAGGGCTTCAGTGTTTCGGATAAAACCGTCTGTCTTGTCGGCTGCGGAGGACTCGGCTGTAATATTGCCGTTCATCTCGTCGGTGCAGGCATCGGAAAGCTTTACATCTGCGATTTTGATACGGTCAGCGAAAGCAACCTCAACAGACAGTTTCTTTACACTAAAGACGATGTAGGCAAATGCAAAGTTTTAAAAGCAAAAGAAAGACTTCAATCATACGGCAGCGATACTGAAATAATTGCAGTTGATAAAAAGATAGAAAACCGCAAAGATCTGTTTTTCGCCAAAGACTCGGATATTGTAATTCTTGCTGTTGATAATGCCGAGGCACGTATAACGGTGCAAAATTTTTGTGATGAAACAGATATTCCTTTGGTTTGCGGAGGCATCGACGGATTTTACGGTGTATGCTATCTGTATATCCCGAAGGTTTCTCCCTGCCCTGAGTGTGCGGGTCTGAATGCACCTGCAAGGGCAAAATACAACATTTCATCTGCGGCAGGTATAATCGGTTCTCTTCAGACTAATCTTGCTCTGAGGTATCTTTTAACCAAAGATAAAGGGCTTTCGGGAAAGCTTACCGTTTTTGACGAAACAGACTTCTCAACACTAAATATCAAAGCATCAGCAGAATGCTTATTATGTAAACAAATTCATTCAAGAGGTGATTTCAATGGATAAACTAAAAGGCTATATGGGTAAGGTGCTTTTCGTTGACCTTACCAAGCAAACTTACGAAGAATTTCCTTGGAGCGATGAGGACAGACTCAGAACCATCGGCGGTAAAATTATGGCTGCCGACATTCTCTTAAATCACATTAAACCGGGAATGAGAGCCTTTGACGAGGACAACTGGCTTGTAATTACTACAGGCCCTATGACATTATGTAAGTCACCTTCTTCATCCCGTTTTAATATTTCAACCGTATCTCCTCTCACCGGTATACTTACATCTTCAAACTGCGGCGGTCCTTTCGGCAGAAATCTCAAAGCTGCCGGTTGGGATGCAATGATTATCACAGGTAAAGCTCAGGAGCTTACCTGGATTGAAATCGACAATGACGTTGTAACTTTCCATGAAGTTCCCGAAATGAAAGGTATGCTCACCGGCGAAGTCCAGAAGCAATTCCCTGCCGGCTGCGGTAAACTTGCTATTGGCCCGGCTGGTGAAAACAAGGTGCTTTACGCCTGCGTTTTCAGTGGTGAAAGAACTGCGGGCAGAGGCGGTGTCGGTGCTGTTTTCGGTGATAAAAACCTTAAGATTGTCACTGCAAAGGGTAATAACGAACCCGAAATCCACGACAAAGAAAGACTTGATTTCCTCAACGAGCAGTGGGAAATGCAATTAAAGCGCCACCCTATTACGGGTGCTCAGCTTTCAAAACTCGGAACAGCCGGTCTTGTAGCTCCTATGCAGGCACACAGAATACTTGCAACAAAGAATTTCTCAATGGGCAGATTTGACTCTTTTGAAAAGGTATCAGGTGAAGAGCTCGCAGAAAATTATCTTATTAAAAACGGTAACTGTCATTCCTGTCCTATGAGATGCGAAAGACGAGTCAGATACAACGGCAAGAACGTCAAAGGTCCCGAGCTTGAGACTCTCGGTCTTTTGGGTCCCAATATTATGAATGACGACATTGCCAAAATTATACAGTGGAACTACGAGCTCGATGAGCTTGGCATTGACACTATATCCTGCGCCGGTTCAATTGCTTTTGCTATGGAGCTTCAGGAAAAAGGTATGTGGGACTGCGGACTCGAATTCGGCAAGACGGACAATCTCAGCAAAGTATTTGAGCTTATTGCAAAACGTGAAGGTATCGGCGACGACCTTGCCAACGGTACAAGAATAATGAGTGAAAAATTCGGCGGTAAGGATTTTGCTATCCACTCCAAAGGAATGGAGCTCGCGGCTTATGAGCCCAGAGGCGCAGTCGGTCAGGGTCTCGGATATGCAACTGCTAACAGAGGCGGTTGCCATCTCAACGCAGGCTATATGGTTGTACTCGAGGGTCTCGGACTTAATATGAACTCCTACACTGCGAAAGGTAAGGCTGCTCTTTCAATAATGTTCCAGGACGTAATGGAAGGTGCTTCTGCAGCAGGCTTCTGTGTGTTTACATCTTATGCTGTACTCCCCTGGTTTATCGTCGCTAAGCCCACAAGCATTAATACAAGAATTGTACAGCAGGTATTCAAGTTTGTAACGCCGGTTATGTATTTTGCTCTTCAGCACCCGAAGATGCTCGCTGTAAATATTCCTCTTATGCAGTATCCGAGAGTACTCAATGCGGCAATTGGTTCAAGCTACACAATGGGTTCATTTATGAGTGTCGGACAGCTCGGATACAACACAGAGAGACTTGCCAATATTATCCTCGGATTACCCGTAGGCAAAGAAACCGACACACTTCCCAAGAGACTTACAGATGAAGAGCAGGTACCCGGCAACAGAAAAACCAAGGTACCTCTTAAGAAAATGAAGAGAAGCTACTATATAATTCGCGGTTGGAAAAACGGTGCACCGACTATGAAAACTCTCAGACGTCTCGGTGTAAGAATCCCCGAAACTATCAAGGAGGTGTATCCTTATGATAAAGGTTAAAATTTTTGGCGTACTCAGAACAACAATCGGCTTCGGTTATCTTGAGCTGTCGGCTAAAAACGTTGCAGGTGTCTTTGAAGAGATATCAAAGATCATGAAAAAAAGATATATCGAAGATATGGAAAAACTTGAAAAAATGAAAAACGACCCGAATATTAAATATATCAAGCCCAGAAATCAAGCACTTGAGCCTCA
>JAZSMR010000129.1:0-20239 GCA_045535965.1 Acutalibacteraceae bacterium | reverse complement strand
CTGTCCAGTCCTCAGCACACTTTTTATCAAGTCTGCGATCGGGGAAGTCGTAACTGTTTTTGAGATACTCTCCGAACCATTCTGTGAATATCTCGGCACCGTAGTAGTTTACATGGCCGTCGTTGTAGAAGTCCTCTTGTCTGTTGTATTTGTCGTCAAGGTCGCAGACGAGATATGAGAAGCCGTTTTCGGTGAGTATGTCGCAGATTGTGTTCATACGCTTGGCTTCATTGGCACTGTGACAGTGGGGTGTGTCAAGGAAAAGCACCTGATAGTCCTGCTTCTTGAGATAGTCAAGAAGGTCGTAGAATACTTCCTCAACTATGGGGTCAAGCTCGCCTCTCTCAGTGGACTTGGCTGACTCGAAGTATTCACCCTGCCGCTTGATGCTGTTGTTTGAGTGCATATAGAAGCCCAAGGACTCAGACTTGGGGTTTTCAAGCTCGTCAAATGAGAAATCTTCAAACTCCCACTTGCTGTGGTACTTGATAAAGCTGAAGAAATATGACGGGTCGAAACGTTCTGCCTCCTCGTCACCGGTTTTCATTCTGAGCCTGAGAGTTGTGTTTATAGCTTCAAATCTTGTAAATGAGAAGAAATCGAGTCCGTCGATAACTCTTCTTGAAGCGGCATCGAACTTCTTTGAGCCCTCGTTATAGCTGTTGGTGAAAGCTCTCATATCGATGATAACAAGCTTGGGATTCTGCCTTTTGACAGCTTCCTTGAGCATAATCTTTATCATCCACGCAGGAGAAGCATCCGTAGAAAGCGGATATGCCGTAAGTCCGAATTCTTCGTAGCCCTTGGGAGTTATCCAATATCTGTCGATACCGCTGGTACCCACCATAACCGCATCAACGGAGTTTCTCGGTAAATCCTGATAGGTTTCTATTCTCTCGGAAATGTGTGAGTTTTCATACTCAAATAAATCGCATAAGGTTAAGAGAAGTACCGAAACAACAAGCAAAAAAGCTACAGTACGTATAATCTGATTCTTTGTCATGGTATCTCCTCCTTCTTAATATGCCTGATAAATAAAGTCTGCCGCATTGTACATAGGTCCGTATATACCGAAAACAAGCACAACAATAAGGGCAATGAGATATATACTCCAGCGGAAAACTATATTCTGCTTAGCAAGAGTCTCACGCAGCTTCATACCGTTTTCCTGAAGGACACTTACTAAGAGAAGTACAAGGGTAGCTACAAAGAGCACGAACATATTTTTCTGGTCAATACCGAGCTCGAAGATTCTGCCGTCGAAGCCGAAGACAAAATCAAGGTCAACCTGAGTGAATATACTCTTTATCATGTGAAGTGCAGCCGTAAGGTCAGGAGCCTTAACAAGTATCTTTGAAACACCAAGCACAAGGAATGTTCTCACAATGCAGAAGAGCTTCCAGCTGAAAGCTTCAGTATTTATCTTAAGCTTTTCGATAAGCTTCTTGAATACGGGTGCAAGAGCTACACTTGAAGCAACTATGGTAGCATTATAAAGGCCAAAAGCAATATACTTCCATGAAGCACCGTGCCACACACCGATAAGGAAGAATACTACAAAAGGTGTTATTACCGAGGGTACAAGCTTTGCTATCTGCTTCTTGCCTCTTTTTCGAAAAGCCTTGCTGATTTTGGTAACCGGCTTTGAGAGCATTATGGGGAAGAATACGTATTCTCTCATCCATGCACCGAGGGTAATGTGCCATCTTCTCCAATATTCTGCAACGCTCATTGAGAAATAAGGTCTCTCAAAGTTGTTGGGCATATTGATGCCCAGCATCTGTGCCGCACCTCTTGCAATGTCGATACCGCCTGAGAAGTCGCAGTAAATCTGAAGTGCATACATAAGCATACCGAAGAAATATATAGAACCGTTGTAGTCCATATAGTCCTTGGCGGAGAAGATAGTTGATACAGCCGCAAAAGCTCTGTCAGCAATAACCATCTTCTTGAAGAAGCCCCAGAGCATAAGCTGAGCACCGAACTTGAAGTTGTTATAGTCAAAGTCGTGTTCTTGCCCCAGCTGTTTGCCTACGTCGTCATATCTGTTGATAGGTCCCTGTACGATTGAGGGGAAGAAAGATACAAAGAGTGCAAACTTGCCCAGATGCTTCTCTGCTTCGTATCTTCCTCTGCCGATGTCAATAAGATAGCCCATTGACATAAAGGTATAGAAGGATATACCCAAGGGTACGATTATGTTAATAAGGGGAATTTTTGCATCGTAATGGAAAAGATTGAAAACTGTATTTACATTCTGAAGAGCGAAGTTGAGATACTTCACCACTACCAGTATCAGTAAATCAATTATTACCGAAGCAAACTGAACATTTCTTATTTTGTTGTTGGTTTTCTTTTTGAGTTCCTGTTTTGTTTCTTTCGGTGTCTCTTTAGGCAAAAGTGCAAGCTGAGATTTATAATCATCTCTTATACTCTGCATAAGTCTGCCCGCAAGATATGTTATCAGTGTTGTGCCGATTATAAAGAACACATGAGCTATGCCGCTGAAGAGATAGAAAGCATAGCTGGCAGTGAGTAACACTGCCCACTGAAAACGCTTGGGCACAATATAATATACAGCTGCTACAAGGACCAGAAAGCCTAAAAAGCTAAAGGATGTATATGCCATATAATTACTCCTTTGAGATTACGGAACGGCATTTACCGTACCGATATAGATTAAGAATATGTAAGCAGCTCATAAATAGGGCTGCTTATACATAAAAGATATTTTATTGTAAATCAGTCTTCGTCCTGGATTCTTGTGATCATTTCAAGCATAGCTTCAGCACTGTTGAAGTTTTCAGCAGTCATATCGTCGATTGAAATATCAATATCATATTCCATACTGAGCTCGCTTACGATTGAAACGATATCAAATGAATCAAGAATACCGTCATCAACCAATGCTTTTTCGCTTGCATAATCAATGTCGCTTCTGATCTGACCAAGAATATCAAGTAACTTTTCCATATTTAGCACCTCTTGTTTTAAAGTTCTTATATTTTCGCATAAGGTTTTACTTACACCTTATTACAGTTTATAACATTTTTCTTTCAAAGTCAATAGCTATATTATTACAGCAGTGACTTACAAAATTAAAAAATATAAATTATTTGAGCACCTTACGGTTAATTTTGCCGTTGGATGTCTTGGGTATTTCTTCTACTTTAGCGACAAGCTTTGGCACCTTGAAGGCTTCAAGATAGCTTGCCAGATGCTTTTTAAGGTCGTTGATATCAACATCTGCACCCTTTTCTTCAACAATATTGAGCTTGGGTACACAGCCGCCCATTCTGTCCTCAACTGCAAAACACGCACATTCTGCAATACCCGGGAATCGAAGAACTACATTCTCAACCTCTGTGGGAGCAATCTTCAGTCCGCCGATGCTGATAACATCACCGCGTCTGCCAACCATATAAATAAAGCCGTTTTCATCGATGTAACCCATATCATTAGTGTAAACAACACCGTCAACGAGAACTTCTTTTGTAAGCTCAGGCTCTTCGAAGTATTCTGTCATAGTCATACCGCCGCTGATAGCGATAAGACCCTGATTTGCCGATGAGGATTCGATTTCCTGTCTGTTATCGTCAACGATAAAGATATGTGCGTTTTTGTTGGGCTTACCGACACAGCTGATAAGACCCTTGTGCTGTGAATAGTCAAACATACTTACACAGCCTGCTTCCGATGAACCGTAAGCGAAATAGAGTCTTGTATCGGGAAGAATTGAGCAAAGAAGCTCTTTATCTGCCTCAGGGAAAGCCGCAGAGCCTGTATGGATATGATGAAGCTGACCCGAATACTTAGCAAGCTCTTTCTTTGAAAGAAGAAGGAGCATTCTTACTGCCGCAGGAGGCATAAGGATTGATGTTACCTTATACTTTTCGATGTAGCTGTAGAATTTTCTGATATCCTTGAAGCCGTCAAGAAGCACAACAGTTGTGCCTGTGAGCATACTTACATAAAGCTTTCTTATGGCTGAAGCGTGGTTAATGGGAGCAGGCACAAGATAAACGTTATCCTCGATTATCTCAGCGCCGAACTGAACGTTTTCGGAAACGGCAACAACCGCTCTGTGAGAAATAACAACGCCCTTTGATTTACCTGTTGTACCTGTAGTGAAAAGAATATCGCAGGTCATTTCTTTTGCGGGGAAATCGAAGATAAGTCCATCTTCGTAGTTGTCCTCACCTATTTCTCTTACCTTGTCTGAGTCAACGCTTACAAAGTCGCCCTCCGCATCAGTATTTGAAATTACCATTGCGGCACCAAGCTGAGAAGCAACGTCCTCAAGTCCCTTTACGCCGATTGACTTTTCAAGGGGCACGTGTACATTACCCGTAAGCTGAATAGCAAAGCAGGAAACTGCAAACCAGATGTCGGAATCTGACTTTACGATAATTCTTGAGCCTTTTTCAAAGCCGAAGGAATTTATATATTTTGCAAAGCCCTGAATTTCTTTCCAGAGCTGAGCATAAGAAATCTCTTTATCATTAGCAATAACTGCCGCTCTGTCAGGTCTTTCTTCGGCAAATTTTGCAACTGCAGAAACTATTGAATCCATTGTTTTAACCTCCCTGTAATTTTTACAACTGTACATTGTATAGGTTTATTGTGTCGATTTTATGAAATTCATCTAACTTATGAATATTTTCCATAAGTTTTTCCTGATTTTCTTTTGAAAGAAGTCCCTCGCTGCATGCTGCAAGCTTCTCCTCAAGGTCAGACCATGTAAGAGGATTTGCTGCATCGCCGAGAGGTATAAGCACTGTTTTCTCGAGCACTCTGCCGCCCTCGGTGGTAACTACTACCTTTGAGCCTCTTATACCCTTGTCTCTGTCCTCCATTGACGGGTCGACTATAAGCTCAATGCTGTCAATTACTCTGAGGAGCTCTTCATCTATAGCTGAAATATCAAGATCGCCTAAATTGAAGTGTCCCTTCAAGAGTGCCACTGCAAGAGAATAATGCACGGAGAATTTCGCATCATCGGAAACCCTGGGCACTTTTATCTGCCCTGCAATGTCAATGGCGTTTTTATAGATATATACCTTGACATCTTTTATCTTGTCTCCTTCTGCTATTCTCTTTCTTATGTCAAGAGCACACTCAATACCGCAATGAGTATGACGGCAGGAGGGATAAGGCTTCATATAGCTCTCGCTTACGGTGAAAGTCTCACCGAGACCCTCGGTTATCATTTTTTCGTCCACTTCATCGCTCATAGCGTGGAAGTATCCCTTCTTACTCTCTAAGAAATACTCCGAGCTTTTTACGCCCTTTGAAATTATCTTAGCCGACAGTATACCCGTCTTGGCCGCATTGGCAGGGTTGATGGGCTTACAGCTCTGACCGCTTTCGGCGATGATAATGAGTCCGCTCGCCTGAACGGCTGAAAGAGCCATAGTGTTGTATATGCCCTCTTTATCCATACCCATAAGCTTTGCCGCCACTGCACCGCAGGCTATTGCTCCCGCAGTACCCGTTGAATGAAAGCCTCTGTGAACGAGTCCCGGCTGTACTGCCGCAGCAACTCTGTTATATATCTCATAACCTGCATTGATAGCAGTGATTATATCTTTACCGCTCGCATCAAGAGTCTGACAAAGAGTAAACGCCGTAGAAATAACGTGAGCACCAACGTGGCCCATAGCCTTTCTGTTGCCGTCATCCATATCTGCTCCGTGAGCCATACAGGCACTGAGGAATGCCGCATTAGCCGCAGGAATACGCATGGAGGAATAAACAAAGTCACATTCCTTTTTGCCGCCCATATCAGTTATAACATCAATAACTGCATCGTTAAAGGTACCGTTTATCTTGATACCTGCAAAGGATGCCGCATAATAGTCAGCAATATATCTCTTTGTGGTTTCAACTACTTCTTCCGGCAAATCCTCAAATTCGAGATTATACACAAAATCAGAAAGTATCTCACTCAGGTGAATCATACTATGCCTTCTTTCAGTTTACTTTAAATCAGATTAACTAATAAATTATAACATAAAAATATAATTAAAGCAACTATCCGAAGACAGTTGCTTTAATGAAAATCTAAGAATTATATATTTCTTCTTATATACTTGCCTCTGCCGCACTCTGCCGTAATCACACCGTCCTTCTGAATGATTTCACCGCGGCTTAAGGTGTACTTGGGCCAGCCCTTGAAGGTCATACCCTCATAGATTGAGAAGTCGCTGTAGCCGAAAAGCTCCGGTGTGATTGTCTTTTCGAGCTCCAGGTCAACAATAGCAAGGTCAGCGTCTTTGCCTATAGCAATTTCGCCTTTATCCTCGAGACCGAAAACTCTTGCTGTGTTTATACTGTTAACCTGAGAGAGTGTATGAAGAGGAATATTTCTCTTATGATAGCCCTCACTGAGAAGCACGGGTAAAATCATACCCGGGCCGCCGAAGCCTACATATACGCCCCAGATGTCGTCGCCGCGCTCGTATTTCTTAGCCTTGTCAACAGGCACGTTGTCTGTACCCATAGTCTTGACACTGCCGTTTCTGATACCCTCCCAGAGAGCTTCGATATCGCTCTGAGCGTGAAGAGGAGGATTAACCTTAGCTAAGAGCCCTGCTTCGGCTTCATCTGTAAGAGTAAGATACTGAGGGCAAGTTTCGAGAGTAACGTTGCCGCCGAAAGCCTCTTTGAGAGTCTCATACATTTTAACGGTACTGCCTGCCGCTGTGTGCACCACATACATATTGCCGTCAACAACCTTATTAATCCACATTGAGTCGGCAACACAGGCTGTTTCAACAAAGGTAGGTCTTGTCTTGCCGAAGTTAGCAAGTGAATACTGATCTATATCCTGAGTCTTAAGATCTCTTTCAAGAGCACGGAAAACGTCGGGGTCTTCGCAGTGTACGCAAAGAAGAAGCTTAGGTGAAATCTCACGGAGCTGTTTTAAGATAAAGTACAAGTCAGCCTTGTCGAGAGTGAGAGCCTCTTCCTTTGGAATATCATAGAAAAGGTGTGCAATATCCTGCTTGTCGAAGAAAAACTTATAGGATGTGATACCTAATTCTTCGATATAACCCTCAATCTGCTTGAGGTGGATTTTTGCACAAAGACCGAGGGAAATGGCAAAGTCCACAAGGGAGTTGTTTTCACCGTCGTCAATAGCTTCCTTGACGGTTTCGAAGTAATTACCCTTACCTCTGTGGTAGTTGATAAGAGTCGTAAGACCGCCGATAGCCTGACGGGGTGTGTCATATCTGAAGGCATCACCGAGAGGCTTGTAAAGACCTAAGTGCATGTGCGGGTCGATAGTGCCGGGCATAACATAGAGCCCCTCAGCGTCGATAATTTCAGCCTCGCCCTCATAAGAGTCGGGAGCAAGTATAGCCGAAATCTTTTCGCCGTCAATGAGAAGGTCAACCTTTTTTTCTTCGTGTTCAAATACAACGGTACCGTTTTTGATGAGTTTTTTCATAGTACAGCTCCTTTTTTATCTACATTAATACCAATGGGATGCATTGCATCTGCATTCCTGGTTTATTCTGAAAAGTGTCCATATTTTAAGAAGGAAAAGACCAAAGAGATAACCTAAGCCGTCTTTATGACAGATGCAGCTGCAGCACTCTTTTGCGTCACCGTATTCGGCATCGCCAATGCTCCATTCATAGTAGCCTACCTCCAAAAACATCTGATATTCATCGTCGCCAAGTGGAGACACATACACTTGTAAAACTACCTCGTAATCATCGACTATATCGATTACGGCATCACTGTTCGCTCCGACACCCTTTTTAAATGTACACGTTCTGTCGACGATTCTGCCGTCTGTATATGTGAGCCGATATGTGATATCTGTTATTCCACCTTTGCCGTCAAATTCATAATCAAGTATTTCCGCGCTTTTATAAGGGCACTCAAAAGGCTCTTTCAGTAAGTTTACCACAGCATCAACATATTTAATGTCAATGTTTATAAAGCCTTTTTCCTCCCCTGTGACTTCATTGATTTCCTGGGTGGGATAAACCCTCAAATCTACATAGAGTTCATCAAGATAGCCTGTTTCATACTCTTCTTCGTAAGTAAACTCGTGAATCTCTTTTCTTCCGTCAAAATAGCTGATCTCAAACTTTTTACCTGAAAAAACCTCGTTGATGTTTTTTTCGTTGAAGGAAGATGGCAATTCATCAATCATACGTATATCAGTGATTATTGCTTGTGCAATTTCTTTTTCAGTCACAAGTTCATAGCTTTCTGTTTTGCCGTTCAGTCTTTCAAGTTCAATCGACACAGTAACTTCAACTTTAGATTTCCCCTCATCTATTGCTTGCTGACATTCTTGTTGGTTAACATATTCGCTGATATCAAAATCCTTGACACCGCATTGCAGCTTTTCAAAACCGGTATATCCGGATTCGGACAGTGAACCGCCGTTTGAAAAATATACATGGCTTTCATATTCGTGTTTATCTATATAATCAAAATCCCAAAGCTCAACCATTCCGTTTTCATCAACCCAAGCATTTTGAACATACCGATTTGAAACAGGTATGTTATCAGTAAATTCGGCCCTCACAGGAACAGGCGAAGCAGCAAAAACCTGCACAGGCACCACACTTAAAAGCATAATAACTACAAGAATTAAACTGATTGTTTTCTTCATTTTCTTCATAATGTTCTCTCCTTTTTTACATTTTTTATAAAGCAAAAGCTCTGCATAACTGCTACAAATATCATAGCACAAATGCAGAGCCAAGTAAACCCTTGAAAGAATTTTATAAGAAATTATTTTTCCTCTTTGAGGCTGTAGAAATACTCTTTTACATAGTCGCTGTCTACAACGTCGCCGTACTTCATCCATACATCGAGAAGTGCTGCCTTATGGGAAATTGTGATACGGTCAAAGAGACAATCCTCAACATATCCGAGGTTGTAGTTTCTTGTAACAGCGTCAACGGCAGTTGCTCTGCAGCAGCCGCTTGTTGAGCCGCCAACAATAATAACGGTGTCAATGCCCAGCTTTACGAGATAGCTCTGAAGAGGAGTGCCATAGAAAGCACTTGCATAGCTCTTGGGGATAATCATCTCGTTAGGCAGAGGCTTTACGCACTCTAAAAGATCTGCTTCGGGTGCACCGTCGATATACTTTGTCTGATCACGCTTTGTCTTTGTTGCAAAGCTGTCGAAAGCATTGGTAGCATTCTGAACGTTACGGGTATAGAAAATGGGCACACCGCATTCTCTTGCAACATCACGGAGTGAGAGAATCTTTCTTACACCTGTCCAGCAAGCCTCACCGCCGCCTGAAGGCCATTCATCAAGCTGATCTTCAATAGGCTTATCAGCGCCGATATAGTTGGGCTGAAGGTCGATGATAAGAAGAAGGGGCTTTTTGCCGAAGCCTCTGGGCTGACCGTAGTGGCCTTTCTCGATTACTATTCTGTCAACATCAGTTAAACAGTCTTCCCATGCGTGTTTCATAACTTTATATCTCCTTTAGTTTAATAATTACATACCAATATAAATCTTTTTAAGCTCGTCGTTATTTGCAATCTCACTCGCCTTACCGCTGAGGGCTATCTTCCCCTGCTGCATAGCGTAGGCAGTGTTTGCCATTTTAAGCACCTGCTGAACATTCTGCTCGGTGATAAGCACACCTATACCACCCTTATTGATAAGCTCTATTGCTTCAAACATCTTCTGAGTAGCAATGGGTGAAAGACCGATAGATGGCTCGTCGAGAATAAGAAGTCGCGGCGAAGCCATAATGCTTCTTGCAATAGCTACCATCTGCTGCTGACCGCCGCTGAGGTTACCGCAGGCCTGCTTGAGCATACTCTTGAGTTCAGGGAAAACAGAGAAAACATACTCTAAGTTTTCTTTTTCCTTTGCTCTTGCTCTTTTAGCGTAAGCGCCCATTTCGATATTTTCTATTACACTCATCTGAGGGAAAAGCTTTCTTCCCTCGGGCACCTGAATGATACCCTTTTCAACAGTTTTATCAGCACTGAGTTCTGTTATATCCTCACCATCAAGGAATATCTTACCGCTTTTAATGGAGTTAAGCTTTGATACAGCTCTTACTAGAGTGGTTTTACCCATACCGTTAGCACCGATAAGGGCAACTATCTCACCGTCAGCGATAGTAAGGGACACGTCCTGAATAATGCTGAGATTGCCTATATTAACATACAAATTCTTTATTTCAAGCATCGTTTTCCTCCTGACTTCTGCCGAGATAAGACTCGATAACCTGAGTATTCTGCGAAACCTCTTCGGGAGTACCCTTGCAGATAAGTCTGCCTGACTCTAAAACATAAACCGTATCGGAAAGAGCCATAATAACGGGCATAATGTGCTCAATCATAAGAATCGTCACACCCTGCTCTTTGACGCTTCTGATAAGCTCAACCATTTCCTGGCTTTCTGTAGGTGTAAGACCTGCCATAACCTCATCAAGAAGTAAAAGTTCAGGGTCTGTTGCAAGAGCTCTTGCAAGCTCGAGGCGTCTTTGCTCGCCTGTGTTAAGAGTACCCGCATCGGTATCTTCTTTACCTGCAAGACCTGTGAAAATAATACACTGTCTTGCTTTGTCATAGGCTTCAGCTTTTCTCTTACACTTATTATAAGCTCCTACGGCAACATTTTCAAGTACGCTTAAGCTGCCGAAGGGCTTTGCAATCTGAAAGGTTCTTCCGATACCCATACGGCATATAACGTGGGGCTTGAGGTTTTCTATAGCTTTGCCGTTATAGAGTATCTTACCTGAAGTGGCTTTATAGTAACCTGTAAGACAGTTGAAAAGGGTTGTTTTACCTGCACCGTTGGCACCGATAAGACCGACTATTTCGCCCTTGTTTATTTCAAGGGAAACATCATCCACTGCCTTGTTACCGTGGAAGTATTTGCATACATTCTGAACTGAAAGTAACGGCATATCAATTCCCCTTTCTCTTTCCTATATATTTTGTCATACGGCCATAAATACCGTCGGGGCAGAACATAATGAACAGTACGATAAGAATGCCGTAAACTATCATATTGATACCGCTTACCATAGTGAAAAGACTGTTACAGATTTCCTGAAGAGGGATAATCAGAAGTGCGCCTAAAAGGGGGCCGTAAAGAGTACCGCTGCCGCCGATAATGCAGGGTACAATAGCTTCAACTGAAATCGCACTTGCGAATACAATTGACGGATCGATAAAGCCGTAATACTGAGCGTAGAATGTACCTGCAAGAGCAGCAAAGAAAGCTGAAGAGGAAATAGCGATAAGCTTATACTTGAGGACATTTACACCGAGAGCCGCAGCAGCTTCCTGATTAGCCTTTATAGCAACAAGATTGAGGCCTGTCATGCTCTTTGACATAAGAGCTATAAATACAGTTGCCAATACAACAAGAGCAAGGATTACCCAGTAATATGTCTTGTCGCTTGCAAACTGATATTCCGAGGGCTTGACGAGATACGGAATAAGTATACCCGTAGCACCGCCGAGAGAGCTCGTGTTGTTGACAAGGATACGGAAAATCTCTGCAAAAGCAAGTGTTGCAAGTGCAAAGTAGTCGTCTCTGAGCTTATATCTGAAGGATAAAAAGCCGATAGCCGCACCGACGAGAGCCGCAACAAATGCACCTAAAATCATACCTATCCAGGGACTTACACCGAACATGGTATAAAGAGCTGTTGAGGTATATGCACCGATACCGAAGAAAACAGCATGTCCGAATGAGAACTGACCCGCATAGCCACTCATAATGTTCCAGCTCTGACCTAAGAGAGCCGCAATGAGTACGGATATACCGATGCAGAGAATATAGAAGTCAGCGAAAAAAGGAAACAGTACAGCAACTAAAATGAGCACTGCCAATGTAATACGGTTAAAATTCTTAGTGTTCACGTCTGTTACTCCTTCCGAAAAGTCCTGAGGGTTTAACCAAAAGGATCAGAATAAATGCGGCGTAAACCGTAAGGTCACTCCAGCTGCCTCCGGCAATATAACCTGTGAGAGATTCTACAACGCCTACAATGAGACCTGAGATAAGCGCTCCCCAGAGGTTGCCCATACCGCCGAGAATTGCAATAACAAAGCACTTAAGCTGGAAGGTTTCACCGAGAGTGGGATAAATACTGAGAATGGGTGTGAGAAGTGCACCTGCAATACCTGTGCAAAGAGCACCGATACCGAAAGCAATGGCGTTGGTCTTTTTTATGACAACACCCATAAGCTTTGCACCCTCTTTATTCTGGGAGCAGGCTCTGATTGCCTTACCGATTCTTGTCTTATAAAGAATAAGGTAAATAACAGCAGTAACTATAAGCACTACTGCAAAAGCCACTAATTTTTCAGGGCTTATGGAGATAGCACCAAGCTGAATTACACCGTCAAAGTCGTCAACATCAAGAGTCTTGTAGTTGGGGCTGAAAATTGCAAGCAGTCCGTTTTCGAGAATGTATGCCACACCCAAGGTCAGCAGAAGCTGATTATGTGTAGGTGCATTGGAAATTTTATCAATAAGGAAATGCTGAATTATATAGCCCAAAACAAAAAGTGTTATCGCCGCAAAAAGAAGTGAAATATAGGGGCTTATGCCCAGTGAGGTTGACACCATATAAACGGCATACATACCAACAGTCATCATAGCGCCGTGGGCAAAGTTTGTAATTTTCATTACACCGAAGATAAGGGAAAGTCCGAGAGCCGCCAGAGCATATACGCCGCCCATAAGGGTACCGTCAAGAAACGCCTGGAAAAACTGCATATTCATTTAGCTGTCACTCTCCTTATCAAAAATTATTTCGCCCTCTGCATACTCCTTCGGGAAGACTATAACCTGCTTACCGTCCTGAATCTGAATGAGTACACCTGCCGAGTTGATATTTTCACCTGCTTCGTCAAAGATAATCTCTTTCTGAGGCAGAAGATGCTCTGTCATGTTTGTATCGGCCAAAGCATCTCTCAAAGCTTTGTGGTCGGTTGTCCCGGCTCTTCTGAGAGCATCAGCGATAACCATAATTGATTCATAGCCGTAAATTGCACATACGGGAATTTCTTCGCCGTGTCTTTCGCGGTATTCTCTGAGAAGATAGTCTGTCTCTTGGCTGTTGGGATTGTATCTGTAGTTGATATCGAAAAATCCGTCGGCAGCAGTACCGTAGGTATCCGTAAATTTAGCGTCTGAGAAAGCACCGTTGGCAACACCGATAATTGCAGGGAAGGTTATCTTTCTGTCGATAAGCTCTTTAGCAAGCATATTCTGGTCTGAATAATAGCCTACGGGGATAAGAATATCAGGGTCGAGGGATACGAGCTTTGTAACCTCTGAGCTGAGAGTTGAAGCTGTAGCACTGTAAGGAAGCATACCGATAATTTCAAGACCTGTTTCGTCAATTCTCGACTCAATGTATTCAGCAATACCCGTACCGTAGTTGGAGTCCTCATAAATAATTGCAACTGTCTTCATATCGTCAGTTTTGATATAGGGTATATACTCAATGAAGTTTGAGGAAAAGCCTACTGTACTGGGCTGAATTCTGAAGGAATACTTATAGCCGTTGGTGAGAAGTGTTTCACTTGCGGCAACAGTAACAACAAAGGGTACGCTGAACTTTTCAGCAGTACGGGACACAACCTGAGCCGAGCCGCTTGTATAAGTACCCGTAAGAGCGCAGACATTCATATTGATAAGCTTCTGAGCCGCTGTTGCAGCACCGCCTGCAGTACCCAGAGAGTCAACAGCCTTAAGCTCAAGCATTTTGCCACCAATACCGCCCTGAGCATTGATTTTATCTATAGCAATTTTCTGTGAGTTTACAAAAGCCTGACCCTCATAAGCCATACTGCCCGTAAGCGGATGAATGGAGCCTATTTTTATAACGTCACCGTCGTCTTCACTATCACAGCCTGCAAAAGAGAAAACAATACCTGCAACAACAAGAAGGCTGAGCACGAGACACAAAATCTTTTTCATATAATCTTCTACACTCCTTTATTTATTATCACAACTGTTTCAATCGATTTTTTCGATAGATATTATAACAAAAACCGATTGAATAGTCAATTAAAAATTATACGCCAAATGTAAAAAGATTGTTACGCACCTTTCACAAGGATTTCAATTAATGTTTTCATAGGTTTATTGATATATTTGTCTTTACGGTATATAACGGCAATTTTTCTTTTTGTGGAAACCTGTCTGATGCGGTAAAAATCAAGTTCATTTTCCAGAGTGCCGTATCTTTTATAGCTTGAGGGCAAAAGCATTATGCCAAGCCCCTCTTTTACCATTGCAATAGCCGTCGACAGCTCAGACACACAAAGACCGATATTAACCTGAGAGCCGCTTTTCTGTTTGAGCGTATAGAAATAGTCTGTAAGAAGCTGACTGTCCTGAAGTGCGATGAATTTCTCTTTTTCCAGCTTCTTGAAGTCAACACTGCCATCTTCAGATAAGCCCTCAACGCTGCTTCCTTTTTTGCACACAAGCATAACCTCTTCTTCGGTGACAGCTATAGTCTCAAAGTCCTTGAGATTTTCCTTAGAGGATAAGACAGTATAAGCAAGGTCGATATTGCCCTCAGACAAATCCTTGATAATATCTTTTGATTTGTTTTCGATAAAGTTGAGTCCCACCTCGGGATAGTTTTCTCTGAACCTTGCCACTACACCCGGCAGAAGAAAAGGCGCTCTTGAGGGTGCGATGCCCATTGTAACAGTACCCGCTGCACCTGTGTCCGCATCTGTAATACTGTCGAGAGTCTGAGTGTAGGTGTCGAGAATTTTCCTTGCTCCCTTGATATAAAGCTGACCGTACTGAGTAAGTGTAAGAGAAGATGTTGTTCTGTCAAAGAGACTTACACCTATTTCCTTTTCCAGCTTCTGTATCTGCTGACTGAGCGTTGACTGAGATATATTGAGCTTTGCCGCCGCCTGAGAGAAGTTCATACACTCTGCAAGGGCGAGGACATATTCAAATCGTTTTAAGTCTGTCATATAAACACTCCTATCCGAGATTAAATATAGCAAAAAATATGGGGGTTTGTCAAGTTAGGAGTTAGGAGTTGTAGAAATTATAAATTATGGATGAGAAATTATGAATCAACTTCGATAAGAAAACAAATATACATAGTTTTATATAAATAATAATCGTTTGTAATCTCTTGAAAACGATGTATCTTGTATATTTGTATATTATGTATCAGAGCTCTATAAACTCTTTCTTCCACTATCTCTGTGTACCGTAGTCTTTAGAAACATAAAAACAGCCCCACTTATAAAAGCAGAGCTGTAATATATATCCGGTTATCGCGGAATGAAAGTTAATCTTAGCAGAAGCTTCCTCGCAGTTCTGCATTCCGCATTGAAATCAGTCCCACTCACAGCCGGTAACTGTATCCATATCAATACCCTTGGTTTCGTTAGTCTTACGGATAAGACTGATAAGTGCCGCAATAAAGCCGGGTACAAGAAGTGCAAACGAAACTACACCTGTAACGGTATTGCCGAGAATTGTAAGAAGTGGCAGGCTTACAATATATGAAATTGCAACGCCTACTGCCGTCACGATAAACTGAGCTGACATTGTAGAAGAACGAAGATTTGTGGGCGAAGACTCGCCAATCATCATAATAATAACGTCGTTGGTTGAATAGTAGCTGCCTACAAATGCACCGCAGAAGAAGCCTACAAGATAGGGATTCCATGCCATCGAAGCACCCACTGAGAAGAGTATAAAGCAAACGAGACAGTCAAATGCCGTTGTTATTGCTGCCGCTTTTCTGCCCTTGGAGTCAGATATAAAGCCCATTATTACCTGAGATACAGCGCAGCCTACAGGGAACATAAACAGAGCCGTTGTGACAGTGCCCACACTTACATTTTCGAGAGCTGCCTCAAGAGTGGCAAAAAGGCCTTTATCAAGATAGTTTTCAGCATAGCCATAGGACATAATAACCTGATAGTTTATGGTGCCGATAAATCCTAAATTAGCAATAGCTGAGGTTATGTAGAGCCACTTGAGCTGACGGTGCTTCATTGCAAACTTAAGTGCAGGAATAAGACCGCCCTGAGCGTTTTCGGTTTTCTTTTGTTCTTCCTGTTTCTTTCTTTCCTCGTCACTCATTCTGAGATAGCGAAGTCTTGAGTCGATAAAGGTATCGGGCTCTCTTGCAAAAAGAAGAGCAATTAGGCTTGTTATGATACCTACTATTGCAGGGATAAGATATACGTTTCTCCACTGTGAAGCCTCTGTCATAAGCATACGTCTGAGAAGGGGTACCAGCATAACTGCCATATTGGCGAAGAACTTGATTGAGGAGTATATTCTCGCTCTGTGCTTTGAGGGTGAGGATTCCATAATATATACAACGTGCATATCGTGAGGGATAAAGAACTGCACCATACAAGCACCGATGAAATACATTACAAGGTTACCCGAAAGGAATATAACAAACATTGCAAAGCTCATACCGAAGGTATTGATAATAAGGAATCTCTTTCTGCCCCATTTGTCGGCAAGGGGACGGTAGAGAAGTCCCAGAGCCTGGAAGGGTACAACAAGAATTGACAGAATGTCAAGAAGTCCTACGGAGCTTTCACCGAACTTCGAAAACAGGTCGTTGGCTATTTCCGTTTTCATCAAAGTGCTTATCTGAGAAGCAATTTCGTCGGTCGCATAGATAATTGAAATAATAAGTACAAGGTACATAAAATAGTTATTTCTCTTGGGTCTTGCCTTTTCTTTTTCCCATCTGGCTATTTCTTTTTCGCGTCTTGCCTGAATTTTTCTGAGTTTTTCAGGTGATAAAGTCTTCATACTCTTTCTCTCCTTTGATTTTACTCTGCTTCAATTATATAGCAATTATTACGTAGTGTCAACCTGACACTACCAAAAAGAGCCACCCACAAGGGTAGCTCTCACACAATTAAAAATTATAGCCGAACAGTCTCTTGAAAACTCTGTCGAAGATAGTTACAACATATTCGAGGATTTCTCTTATATGGCTGAAGATAAGACCGCTTGAGCCATTATCCTCACTGCCGCTGTTTCCGCCCTCATTATCATCGTCATCGGGAGTTTCTTCACCTATTACACCGTTAATACTTTGTGAGGACATCCATGAGATGAAGCTGTTATCTTCCTTGAGAATAACCTTACCGCCAAGGCCATTGATTGTTGTCATATTCGGATATAAAGAACCGCTGAGCATCATAAGGTCGTGGGGTATAGTATCCCAGACATTATGCTCATTGTAACCTAAGGATGTTATTACAGTACCGTTGTAATTATAAAGAGGCATATCAAACAGTGTCCAGCGGATTTCGCTTTTGATATTGGAATACGCACGGAATGTATCCCAGTCACTCTGCTGCGGTACGGGCTTACCCCAAAAATCGTCATCCTTGCTTGTGAAAAACCATGTAGGTGTATTGGCAAGAGCCTTTAAGTCCGAAGTAGGACTTGCAAGCAGATATATTGATGACGCAGGAAAAATAGCCGCAACATAATTCGGATAAGCAGCCGCAAATGACATAGCTGCCTTACCGCCCATTGAGTAACCGCCTACATAGATACGGTTGGTGTCAACATTGTCTTTATGCATTGAGATAAAATTATCTACAAACCTTCTTATGTTGCTGTTTTCGCCTTGCCAAGCCAGATTTACGTTAAGTGTGGGAAAACGGGGTACGAGAACAAAAGCACCCTTTGCACCCTTGATTTTTTCCTGGTTTTCTTCTGTGGCAAAGTATACTATGTCACTTTGTCTTACCTGGTCGCCCTTATAGTCACCTGAAAGCTGACCGTGAAGCCAGAGGATAATGGGATATTTTGTTTTGTCCGCGGAACCTTTTACGGGCGAATAGTAATAATAGTCGTATATGTAATCGCCTTCCCGGAACTCTTTTATAATTGTCTCTATGTTGTCTGTGTTACTTGCCGCCGAAGCAGACATGCTTATACTGAGAAACAACATTACTGTTATAAGTAAAACCGATAAAATCTTTCTCATACCGAACCTCCGTCAATATTCACTGCTATTATAGTCCCACTTATGAAATAAATCAATGTATAAATAATTAAAATTATCTGTTTTTTATTTCACAAAGCATTAAATATCTGCTTGTGTATTGAAAAATTTACTGTATAGTGATAAAATAACGTTATAACGAATAAGGAGGAGTTATTATGAACACCTTAAAGAAATGTATAAGCCTGATCCTTGTAATAGTTTTAGTTGCCGCTTGCTGCACATGCGTTATTGCTTCGGCAGTCGAATACAACCATCTTCCTAAAATCTATGTAAACGGTGTAGGTTCACGAGCTGTTTATATGGCAGATGACCCTGACAAAAAGCCTGTCTTCTTCCCATTGAACAGTGACCTGCTTATTGAGAACTTAAAGAACTTCAAAAAGTATATTGAGGATTCTGCCAAAAACCTTGATCCTGACATAATCTATAATCTGGTATACAACCTGATGTGGGACACCTGCGGTGGATCTGTCCTTGACACGGACGGAATTTCTCCCAAATTTAATTCCACCATTGACCCTTGTCCCCTTGATTACAAGGGCAACGGTGAATATCATTTCAATTACGACAGCCGTCTTGACCCCGTTGACCTTGCACATCAGCTTTACGAATATATCGGATGGGTGCAGGAGCACTCAGGCAGTGACAGATTTGAGCTTGTAGGCTCCAGCTACGGTACAGCCGTTCTTGTTGCCTGCCTCAAAGAACATCCCGATATCCTCGAATATGCGGACTCCGTTCTTCTTTGTGTACCAACTGTAGCAGGTATGGAATTTGTAGGAGAACTGTTCAGCGGCAACGTCAACACCGATGCTGTGCTTCTCAAGGATTACTTAAGCAATATGCTTGGCAACGACGACCTGAGCTTATTACTTTCAATTTTACTCAAGACCGGTACTCTCGACTTCATTGTTGAGGATGCTCTTGAGCCTGCAATCAAGGCAGTTCTTCTCGAGGCTGCAAAGGATATTGTACACGACATTTTCGCCACTTTCCCCTCAATGTGGTCATACATTAAGGATGATTATTTCTACGATGCTCTGGAATACCTTTATGGCGAAAATTATGCTGACCCCAACCACGAGTATGCAGGTCTTATAGCAAGAGTCACATACTATCACGAGGAAGTAATGATGAAAACAGATGAAATCTTTGCTTCACTCAATGAAAAGAATATTCATACAGGTCTCGTAGTCAAATACGATGTACCCCTTATTCCTCTGACTGAAAAGAGCAACCTTATGGGCGACAACCTTGTAACTGTTGAGGCTGCTTCTTTCGGTGCTTTCAGCAGCAGATACGGTGAAACTCTCCCCGAGGATTATCAGCAGAAATTATATACCGACTACAATATGATTTCACCTGACAGATGCATCGACGCTTCGACAGGTGCATATCCCTTTAACACCTGGTATATCAAAGGTCTTGATCACGGCACGAGAACAAACGGTTACTATAAGCTTATGAACACTATCGTTTACAACAATCTCAATATACATACTGACGAAAACTATCCTCAGTTCCTTGTTCTTGCCGAAGACGGAGATTCGATTATTCCTCTTAAAGAAACTGAACCCGAGAAGAAGCCGACTTTCATAGAAGAGTGTATCACTCTCCTCAGGCGTATAATCGAAATTTTAATCAAAAAAATCCAAAGTCTTTTCACAAAATAAGAACCCGACCCGACGAGCAATCAAATATTGCGTTCAGGTCCCCCGGAACCTTGTTGTTTCACAATAAAAGAAAAGGTATGTGAGTTCGTCACATGCCTTTTTGCGTTGTTATAGGATTTTTATTTTAATAAAGGAATTACATTTTTTGCAACGATTTCATATGCCTGTGCATTGATATGCAGACCGTCATATGTATATTCCTGCTTGAGATTTCCGTTGCTGTCCTTTACTTCGTCTGTAAAATCAAGCCATATGCAATCATATTTTTTACAGAGCTTAATAAATTCCTTGTTCATTTCATTGATTTTTTTATTGCTTCGTTTTTCAAAACGGTCACGCATTTTTTCATTTATAGGATAAACCGCTTCAATAATGAAATTCACATCAGGACAAGCACCTTTTGTTGTTTTGATTATGTTTTCCATATTTTGAACTGTTACCGAAAGAGGGACTCCACGACTGGGGTCATTTGTGCCGATAAGCAGAACAATATTTCTCGGTTTTATTGAAAGCACATTTTCCTGAAGCCTTTCAATAAGTCGGTCAGTTGTATCACCAC
>JAZSMR010000100.1:0-2044 GCA_045535965.1 Acutalibacteraceae bacterium | reverse complement strand
TATTATAATGATAAATTATCAGAAAGGTATGATTTGTATGAAAAAAGGTATTAAGATTATTCTTGCAGTTTTACTTGTAGGGATAATCGGCTTCGGAGGATTTATTCTTTATCAGAGCTCAAAGGGTATTTCCTATGATATATCATCGGTAGAAAAGATTGAAAACGATGTTGAAATTATTAAAGAGGATGAGGACAGCGTTACAATCAGAAAGAACAGCGACGGTGATTTCAAGGTTCTTATGTTTACCGACACGCACCTTAAAGGTGACAAGAAGCTTGATAATATTACGGTTTCCTATATGGTAGAAAACATTAAAGAGCAGAATCCCGACCTTGTTATTTTAGGTGGAGATAATGTTACATACGGTTTTAATAAAAAGAGAAATACCCAGCTTGCAGAGCTTTTTGAAAGCTTAGGTGTATACTGGGCAACAGTTCTCGGTAATCACGAGGGCGACGGCTTTATGTCATATGACAGAGAAAACGTTATAAAGCTCTTCTCGACCTATGACCATTGCCTTGTTAAAGAAAGCAAAGCTGATGTTGACGGTCACGGTAACTGCACAATTAACATTCTCAATTCAGATGGCACACTCAGAGAGGTTTTCTTCCTTATGGATACGGGAGACTATATGACCGAGGAGGCCAAAGCAGAATACGGCGTTACCCAAGAGGGCGAGGTTTATGACGGTGTAAAGACCTCACAGGTTAATTGGTATAAAGAAAAGCACGATGCACTTGAAGCTGAATACGGCAAGTTCAAGTCCGTAACTGTTGTACATATTCCCCTTTACCAGACTGAAAAGGAATATGCCGAGGGTGATTTCCTTTACGGCGAAAAGAGAGAGGGCGTCTGCGAGTCAGGCTTTGATGCAGGACTTTTTGATGCTATGAAGGAAAAAGGCAGTGCACAGGCAGTTTACTTCGGACACGACCATGTAAACAATTTCGGCGTAATGTGTGACGGCATTCTTCTTTCTTATATACAGCCCTCGGGCTATGCCGCATATAATATGCAGACTAAGTTCGATGCACCTGAAAACGAGTGGATTCAAGGTTGTACCGTACTTAACATCGCAGAAGACGGCACTTATACTGCCGAAAGAATATTCAATCATCAATAAAAGGAGTTTTATTTTATGAGATACATTGATAACAAAGCTGAAGATGTAAAAATTGCTTACATAGGCGGCGGCTCAAGAGGCTGGGCATGGGGTCTTATGAGTGACCTTGCCATGGCAGGTGATATGAGCGGAGAGGTTTGTCTTTATGATATTGACCTCGAAGCCGCAAAGGCAAACGAAACCATAGGTAATATGTATAACAGTCTTCCCGAAACCCTTTCAAAGTGGAGTTACAAAGCCTCTGAAACAATAGGAGAAGCTCTCACAGGTGCAGACTTTGTTGTTATCTCCATTCTTCCCGGTACCTTTGATGAAATGGAAAGCGATGTTCACGCTCCCGAAGAATACGGCATTTATCAGTCAGTGGGCGACACAACGGGTCCCGGCGGTGTTGTCCGTGCTATGCGTACCCTGCCGATGTTTGAAGAGATTGCCGAAAACATAAAGAAGTATTCACCCGATGCGTGGGTTATAAACTACACCAATCCTATGACACTTTGCGTCAAGACTCTTTACAGAGTTTTCCCCGAAATCAAGGCCTTCGGCTGCTGCCATGAGGTTTTCGGCACTCAGGATATTCTTGCTAAAATGGCGAGTGTACTTTTCGGTGAAGAGATAAAGAGAAAAGATGTCAAGGTTAATCCCATAGGTGTGAATCACTTCACATGGCTGACAAAAGCAACCTACAGAAATATTGACCTTTTCCCCTATTACAGACAGTTCTGCGAAAAATACAAGGACGGCTGCACCGAGTATGTTGACCCCGTCTGGCTTAAAGGCTTTCACGGTAATGCACACAAGGTTAAAATTGACCTTTTCAGACGCTTTGGTTACATAGCCGCCGCAGGTGACAGACATCTTGCTGAATTCTGTGAGGGTAAGTGGTACCTTGAATCTCCCGAAAGAGTTGAAAGTATG
>JAZSMR010000109.1:0-4606 GCA_045535965.1 Acutalibacteraceae bacterium | reverse complement strand
GCAAGGAAAGCGTCAATGTCTTCACCTTCCCATACTTTTGCAACGTTAGCATCAGCATAGGTGTTGAGAGAAGTAATCCAACCGTCAACTGTACCCTTAGCAATGTTAAGGTCTGTTCCGCTAACAATTCTGTCAGCTACGTTTTCTTCGTTATAACCGAGGAAAGGAACAATTTCAGTTTCAATAGTAGCCTTGAGAGCACGGAGCTCGATAAGTTCAATTTCTCTGATAACTGCGTTGTAGAAAGTAGTAACTGCTGCACGGTCGAATTTTTCGCCGTTATTTTCGATAGCTTCAACGAATTCTCTTACGTCAGGAGCATAAGCATCATACTTGTCGGTCTTTGTCTTTATATCCTGAGAAAGAGCTACAAGTGCAGCTTTATCTGTGATAATGTCTGCATAGCCTTCGTCAACAATAGCATCCATATCCATAGCAAGCTTACATGCTTCAATAGTAGTTACTGCCTTGTCGATTAAATTGCTGAGTGCAACAACATCGTAAGAACTGAAGAAATGATTCCAGGCTGTAATTGTGAAAGCATCTACAACGCCGGTTTTAGCACCGTTTACAGCAGCTTTTACATCTGTGATAACTGATGTATCGTTGAAGCCTGCACTTACAAGTTCCTCAAGTGTATATGAGAAATATGCACTGTTAGCTTCAAGTGTTGCAGCAGCCTCAGTAATAGCTGATACATCTTTTTTATCACCGTCTACTGCTACAACATTCGCATTTACATTATAATAGAAATAGAATGTATGCTCGTATGAAGCGGGTGTGCTGCCGGTGCATCCTGAGGAACCTGCTGTATAGTCATAAGCATAGTCATAGTTGCTGTTTGCGTGAGTAACTGTAAAGGTCTTTTCAGCAACAACACCGTCTGTAAGAGCTTTAAGTTCTTCAAGAGTGTAGCCTGTAACAGCACTGCCAAGCTTAACCTTAAGATTTACTGAAGGAGCTGCAGAAAGAGGTGTTGCGGGAACGCTTGCGTTCTGATTGGAATTCTCTATATTTGATGTACCTGCACTGATATTGGCGCCGCAAAGAAGACCTGTAAGGAACGCATTAACACCGTAAGTGTCATAGTCTGCACCCATTCTTGAGCTGAGCTCGTTTTTGATTGTGGTGTTCAGCTGATTGATGGTTCTCTTTGCAGTATCAGTCGATTCACCGGTTCTACTGATGTTGCTGGTGCCACCAAAGCTTGTACGGTTTGTGGGATTCTTGTTTGACATTGCGTTGAAGACTGCATAATACGCTTCAACAGCTGCAAGAATCTTTCCGTCAGGGTCGTCAACCTCGTAGTTATTCGCTGTACCCTCAAAGGTAGCACCCTTGACTGTGTCGTTCTCAAGTGCGTCAACAAGTGCTGTCCACTGAGCTTCTGTTGCGTTACCGCCTACAGCATTTGCAACTGTAGCAAAGCCCACACTCATGCTCGTCATAAGCATAATGACAGCAAGAAGCATACTCAAGAGCTTTTTTGAAGTTTGTTTAACTTCTCTTTTTGTTACTAACATGTTTGTTTTCCTCCTGTTAAAAGTTATTTTTTACGCTTTTGCGCATTGTTACCTTACTCCTAAGGTCGGGGCAATAAAAAGTTAGCTATCTCCTCCTTAAAACTATTCTCTATAGCCACTCTGCCCCATCTTTCCGTCAAGGCAGATATTTTGCTCTTTTGTTATTTTCCGTTTTTACGATACAATAGAGCTAGCATACGCAGATATTAAAACATATATATGTTACCGCAATGTTAACAAAGCGTCTTTTTGGAAACATTTCACATAATCCCATTATTATTATCACTTTATTCACAATTAGACTTCTGTCTCAAATATTCGGCATGGTACAAAAACGCCCCCGGGTTAGGGCGCGTTTAAAAAATACAGCACCATAAAAATGATGCTGTATCAGGTAATGCTATGTAATTTTAGCTTCAGATTACATATTGAAGCGCTTTTGAATTAAAGATTGTAGTACTTATCAAATTCAGCGGGATGAGGAATGGCTGCAAGCTGTCTTACCTCTGCACGCTTTGCCTTGATGAAATTGCGGATGAGCTCTTCGGGGAAAACTCCGCCTTCGGTGAGATACTCAAAGTCTTTTTCAAGGCAGTCAAGAGCCTCGTCGAGAGATACGGGAAGGCCCTGAAGCTTTGCCTTTTCCTCTTCGGGAAGATTATAAAGGTTCATATCGTAGGGACCCCAACCGTTTGCGTGAGGATCGATCTTATTCTTAACGCCGTCAAGACCTGCCATAAGAATAGCTGCATAGCAGAAGTAGGGATTGCATGTAGCATCGGGATTGCGAAGCTCAAAGCGGCGCTTGTCAGGGCTCTTTGCATAGGCAGGAATACGGATAACCGCACTTCTGTTTGAAGTTGCATAACCAACAGTAACGGGAGCCTCAAAACCGGGCACCAGACGCTTGAATGAATTGGTGCTGGGGTTTGTAATAGCACAAAGAGAACCGATATGCTTTAAGAGACCGCCGATGAAGTAATGAGCAGTTTCACTAAGATGTGAATAGCCGTTATCATCGGAGAATACAGGCTGACCGTCTTTGAAAAGTATCATGTGTACATGCATACCGCTGCCGGCTTCACCGTATATGGGTTTGGGCATAAATGTGGCACTCTTGCCGTATTTGAGAGCGGTGTTGTGAATGATATACTTAATCATCATCGATGCGTCTGCCATGTGAACAACTTCACCGAGCTGCGGCTCAATCTCAAACTGACCTGAAGCTGCAACTTCGGGGTGGTGATAGTTGATTTCAATACCTGCCTCTTTCATAAGAAGGCACATTTCGCTACGGCATTCATAGGAAGTATCAAATGGCTTTGCAATGTGATAGTTCTTCTGCTTAGGTACAACAACGCCGAGACCTTCGCTGTCGGAATTCCAATAGGACTGCTTGGCATCTACTGTAGCACCGACATATCTGCCTTCAACATTCCATGTAACATCGTCAAAAAGATAAAACTCGAATTCGGGAAGAATCTTCATCTCGTCTGCAACGCCGGTATTTTTCATATATTCAACAGCAGCTTTGATAATGTTTCTGGGATACTGAGCAAGAGGACGGTTTTCGGGAGTATCAATTATCATTGCATTACCGGTCATTGAAAGAGTAGGAATGCTGCAGAAAGGATCAATAACCGCAGTATCCGGATCGGGAATAAAAACCATATCACTCTTTTCAACAACAGCATAACCGTAGTTGGAAGCGTCAAAGCCTATACCGCTTTTCATTGTGTCCTCTGAAAAGTTTTCAGCAGGAATAGTAACATGTCGGTACTGACCGTTGATGTCAACCATCTTGAAGTCAACCATCTTAATGCCTTTTTCTTTGATTAAGTTAAGGATATCGTAAACATTAGCCATAGAAATATACCTCTTTCATTATTTTTATAAGGATAATATAACAAAAAACATCTTCTTTTGTCAATATGTTGATTAAAAATGTTAGTTAGAAGATGTCTACTGATTTCTGCTTGTATTGTAGGATTGCAATAGATGTGTTACAGTAAGCAATAAAAAAAACAAAAAACTTCGCTTGTTCGGCAGTATACTTTTATCCTCTTTCCCTGATCCGAAACGGGTAGAATCGGAACAAAGCGACCCACAATTTTGCACTTTGCATTTTGCACTCTGCATAAAAAAGACTCCCACATAAGTGAGAGTCTTTAACCGTGTTATGAAAGCACCAATTATTCGTTGATAGCTGTAACAACGCCTGAACCAACTGTACGGCCACCTTCACGGATAGCAAAACGAAGACCTTCTTCGATAGCGATTTCTGTGATAAGTGTAACGTCCATTCCAACGTTATCACCAGGCATACACATTTCAACGCCCTCGGGAAGAGCGATTGTACCTGTAACGTCAGTTGTTCTGAAGTAGAACTGAGGACGATAGTTGTTGAAGAAAGGTGTGTGACGGCCGCCTTCGTCCTTATTAAGAACGTATACCTGACCACGGAACTTTGTGTGGGGGTGAATTGAGCCGGGCTTTGCAAGAACCTGTCCACGTTCGATTTCTGTTCTCTGGATACCACGAAGAAGAGCACCGATGTTGTCGCCTGCCTCTGCATAGTCAAGGATCTTTCTGAACATTTCGATCCCTGTACATACAGTCTTTCTCTTTTCGTCTGTAAGACCAACGATTTCGAGTTCTTCACCGGTCTTGAGCTGACCTCTTTCAACTCTACCTGTAGCAACTGTACCACGACCTGTGATTGTGAATACGTCTTCTACGGGCATAAGGAAGGGAAGGTCTGCCTTACGATCGGGTGTGGGAATGTAGCTGTCAACTGCAGCCATGAGTTCCCAGATGGGAGCAAGCTCGGGAGCGTTTACGTCGCCACCTGCATATTCAAGAGCCTTGAGAGCTGAACCCTTGATGATGGGTGTATCATCGCCGGGGAATTCATATTCGTCAAGAGTCTCACGGATTTCCATTTCAACGAGTTCGAGAAGCTCTTCGTCGTCAACCTGGTCAACCTTGTTCATGAATACGATGATGTAGGGAACGCCAACCTGACGAGCAAGAAGAAGGTGTTCTTTTGTCTGAGCCATGGGGCCGTCTGTTGAAGCGATAAC
>JAZSMR010000006.1:0-2735 GCA_045535965.1 Acutalibacteraceae bacterium | reverse complement strand
CTTGTCACATACAGAACACTTTCTACCCTCGGTTTTACCGGATTTGGTGCAGGTAGGAGCCGTTGCCTTTATAGTGACTTCTGTATGCGGTTTTCTTTCTACATCACGAGTTTTTGTATAAGTACATCTTGCACACTCGGCGGTCTCTTCACCTTTAGCCGTACAGGTTGCCTTCTTTGTAACCTTGTATTCGCCCAAACTATGACCAAAAGCCTGAACTGTCTGCTGTGCCACCATAACGCTGCCGCAAAGGGAACATTTCTTGCCTTCGGTTTTACCCTGTTTTGTACAGGTTGCAGCCACCGCTTCAATTGTAACCTTTTCATCGTGAGCTTTCTTTGGTATTTCCACAGAGTCCGAATAACCGCACCAAGAACAGGTTGCTGCCTTTTTGCCTACAGCTTTACAGGTAGCTTCTTTTACCACCTTATACGAAGTCATCCGATGACCTTTTGCAGCTACTGTCTCTGTTATGCTTTCACCGCAGACACTGCAAATCTTAACACTCTTTCCGTCCTTTTCACAGGTTGCTTCGGAGCTCTCCTTTACAGACCATTCATGTGACACCTTAAAGGTGTAAGCTTTCTTTATTTCAGAATTGTATTCCGACCTGACGGTAATCTTTGCCGTACCCTCGCTTACAGCCTTGACAGTATATTCTCCGCCACGGCAAATTATCTTTGCGACACTTTCGTTATCGGAAACTATCTCATATTCATTCAGTTCCGCAGATGTGTATTTTACCATAAGTCCAACTTCATCGTCCGGATGGTATGAGGATTCCATCTGAGAATTATAGTAGATATAACTACCCGATGAATAGGACATATCCTGCCACCACAGAGTGAAATCCGCCGGGACTCTACCCATGGACGTACCGCCGCATTTCAAGCATCTGAGACTAACGGAAGTGCCGTTTACACTAATGGGCAAATAATTATGTCCTGCTGTGTTAGTGTTGATTTTACTCTGAGAAATGTCCGAAAGGCTGATACTGTAAAAGTCAATCTTTCCGTTAGCCCACACGAACCACACCAGTTTATTGGAGTAAACTACCGGCTGACAGTCAGAAAGGCTACCCTCAAGACTTATAACGCTGCCCTTTACATTGCCCCTAACATCGGTTTCACAGTAGTGTACCCTGCCGTCAAAATACCAAAGAAGAATAAATCTGCTCTCATTGATTTTTACAAGGTGTGGAGTGGAAGCACCTGCCGAGGTATAGTATGTAATCTGTTTAAGTTCAGGTGAAGCCGAGTTTTTATCGCAGTAAGAGAGATAGATATTTCTTACTGCGGAGCCGCTCCCCTGCTTAATGCTGTTCATTGCTGCAAGATACCCGGAAGAGGCAACCTCAAAGCCGCCAACACTGCAATCGGTACGGTTAGCACCTACGGTTCCTGAAATACTGAGCATATCCACAGCAGTACAGGGCTGATAGTAAGATGGTGTAAAGGTACCGGAAGAAACAGCGGTTTTGTATTTCAGAAGCACAATGCTTCTCGGATAAGCATCACCGTGGTCAAGAGCAACTATTTTATCAGAGTCAACCTTAATAAACTGATTAAATGAATGGCTGACGTAACCATAGTTTGTGTTCATCACATCAGTATAGGAGTCCGTAATTTTCATAGTGCTCATATCCAACTGAATGGTAACATTTGCCTGATGATTAAGTCCGTCGTCAGATTTATACATCTCGTGGCTTGTTCTTATGAGAAGATATTTATCAGAATGACAAAACCGTGCACTGCCCGCATAAAAAGGCATGGTGGTGTTACAATCCTTCAGTTCGGCCGTGGCGATTTTGTTCCAGTTTTTATCGTATTTTGTCACTGCAAAGCAGGTAACAGACGAGGATTCAGAAGGGTTGTTCTGTCCGGTAAGGACAAAGTAATAATCCTCGGCAGCGTGAAAACCGCCGAAAACAGAAAATTCGGGAGTTACGGTTTTACTCGAAAGCAGTTCAAAGGAGCTGTTATAGTATTCAACAAGAAGCTTGTTTTCACTAACAAGATACTGAACTCTCATAAGCCTGCCGTCACTGCAAACGTGAAGATAAGATTTCACCGTTGACGCCCAGACGCTGTAATTCTGTGCGTTTTCGTTACTTCCTATATATATGTCACAGCTTCCTGCCATGGCACTAAAGCTGAATAATAATACGCAAATCAGGCCAACAATCAGCCCCGCAGTTTTCTTCAATCAAACCACCCCTTTTACGTGATGTGTTAATTATATTATAGAACATCAAAAAATGTCAAGATTTGTCGAAGAAAAGACAAAACATACTATCAGCACATAAAAAAAGAAAAACGGCGGAGTTCATCCCTATACTCCTGTGTCTGATTTCCTCACTCCAAAAAAAGCTAAAAAAATATCGAAAAAAGACTTGACAAACACTTTTGAAAGTGTTATAGTATACGAGCACTCGAGAGAGTGAAGTGAATATGCGAGAGTGGCGGAATCGGCAGACGCGCACGTTTGAGGGGCGTGTGGGGCAGCTCGTACGGGTTCAAGTCCCGTCTCTCGCACCAAAAAGGAAACCACTATTAATACAATATGTATTTGTTCTGGTTTCCGATTTTTTTATATATTTATATTTGTTTTTCCGGTGAACAGTTAGAAATAAGGCTCTGTGGTCGCTACCAATCAGCTTCCACAGAGCCTTTCATATCATATAATTTAACGAGAAAACCGTCCCCTGTGTTTTCCCTATTCTGTTTAATCAGCCA
>JAZSMR010000106.1:0-30953 GCA_045535965.1 Acutalibacteraceae bacterium | reverse complement strand
CCTCAAAGGTCAAGGTGGATGTTTTGCTCTTATGATTAAGGATAGAAAAGTGTAACTATGTAACCAGTAACTAAGATTTACAGAGATTACACATCTATATATTAACCTATTTAAAAATAACAAATTTATGTTTTTTTAGTTACATTGGTTTACAAATGCCTCTGAACCCTTATAAACTCTAGGTTTTTATGTCAACTAACTTGTCAACTAGCCTTGATTTTTGTCAACTAACTTGGTTTACAATTCCGGTGATATAAACTCTTTTTTCCAATATCTCTGCGTTCCGTAATCCTTAAACCGTTTTGAATCCTTCCTCACCCAGCCTTCCATATTCTGCATTATAAGTGCAATCTCATTGCTGTCCTTCCTTGTGGGCTTGATGTCGCTTCTTCAACATCGGGGACGTCTTTTAAGGTCAGGAGTAAGGAATCAGCGGTTGACTAAGCAGGCGATGCGAAATGTGCTACAATTCATAATTCATAATTCTTACAGCATTCTCATAAAAAATCTTCTCCACCACTTCTTCACCAAAACCTGAGGATTGCAGATACTCCCTGAGCTTCCCTATTTTATCTATGCCGTCAAGCTGTGGTGCCATATCCGCTCCGTCAAAGTCACTGCCGAAAGCTATGCTGTTTTCACCGCCAAGGGAAAGGAGATACTCGATATTTTCTCTTATCTTCTCAAAAACGCTCACCTTACCCGTACCAAGAAAAGGCGGATAAAAGTTAAGACCGATAAGTCCACCCCTTGATATAAGCTCTCTGACCTGCCACTTTTTCAGGTTGCGTCTGTGAGGGCAGATATCGTAGCAATTACTGTGTGTTGCTATGATTTTAATATTGTCAATGAGGCACACCTCATAAAATCCCCTTTCGTTAAGGTGTGAGACATCAAGGGTCATACCGAGCCTCGCCATTTCTTTTACTGCCTCTTTGCCCGGAGGCTTAAGTCCTCCCCTTGCATTGACCCCCGAAGCAAGGTCGTTTTCGCCGTTCCAGGTAAGGCTCATAATCTTTACGCCTTTGTCCTTGAAATACTGTAAATTGCCGATATCCCCGCCCAAGGCACTGCCGTTTTCTATGGTCAGGTGGCCTATAAGATTACGAACTCCCAATTCTTTTAAGTCTTTCATCTGACTTTCGTAGTATTTCATCATTTTTTTACATAAAGAAAAAGCAGCCTCACCCCGAAGCTCATCACTGAGCCAAAGAGCGAAACACTGCTCATATCTTTCTATATTCTTTGCTTTAACGGCGTTAATGTGTAAGTCGCCGTCATAAAGAGTTTTCTTCTCTGTGTATGCCCTGCTGACAGTGTCGCAGTGCAGGTCAAAATATCTCATACTGCCCCCCCTGAGCAATGTCGTCAACTTAACAACATTGCAGTGATATGTCTGCTTTGCAGATGTGATATTCGCCATCGGCGAGTGATATTTTGCCTATGGCAAAGTGATATGCACCTGAAGGTGCGAGAGGACTCATCCACCGCAAGCGGTCCCCCTTCCCGACAAGGGAAGGCTTATTTCTTCGTCAGCTCGGCAGGCGATGCACCTGCGCTACAATTCATAATTCATAATTAAAGTTATTCTCCCAATATCTTCTTGAGGAATGTTCTTCTGTGCTCGGGGCATAAGCCATATTCGGCTATCATCTCGTAGTGGAGCTTTGTGCCGTAGCCCTTATGCTTTGCAAACTGATATTGGGGATACTTTTCATCCATCTCAAGGCAGTATCTGTCCCTTGTCACCTTAGCGAGTATCGATGCTGCCGCTATGGATATACTCTTGGCATCCCCCTTGACGAGAGTTCTTTCCTCTATTGTGAGTCCTGGCTTCTGATTGCCGTCTATGAGTGCAATGTCAGGTTTTATTGAAAGTCCCTCAACGGCCTCTCTCATAGCTTTAAATGTTGCCTGAAGTATATTAATTTCGTCTATAGTTTTGGCGTCAACCATTACTACAGAGTATGCAAGAGCCTTTTCCTTTATGATATCAAAGAGTATATCGCGTTTCTTTTCGCTGAGCTTTTTTGAGTCGTTGATGCCCTCTATTTCGCAGTCGAGGGGAAGTATTACTGCTGCTGCACATACGGGACCGCATAAAGGTCCTCTGCCTGCTTCATCGACACCGCAGACTATATTGTAGCCCTCTGAGAGAGCTTGTTTTTCGTATTCAAAAGTCATTTTTGTTTCCTCGCTGTTTTAATTAGGAATGCGGAATTCGGAATTGCGCCAAGCTTTGATAAGAAGGGGAATTTCTCCCCGCAGAATGTAATTGTTGTAATCTGTAAACTGCATCTGAATTGTCTGCTTTTTTATCAGTAATTCATAATTAAATGAAGGCTTGGCAGGCGATGCGCCTGCGCTACAATTCATAATTGAATGTAGTTTGGCGGATAGAGAGTAGTTTTTTATACAAACTCTCCCGCGGTTCCGAATTCATAATTCATAATTCATAATTTACAAAGCTGCCGCTTTCGCGACAGCTTTTTGCGTTTTATTCAAGGATTGAGCAGAAATTGAAGATTGCTGCAGGAAGCTCGTCTTTGTCAGCTGAGATTGTGAATACGAAGTTCTTTTCGTGTGCTGAAGCGAGCTCGTAAATCTGCTCGAGGAATTCAGCAAGAGCCTCGTAGTTTCTTCCGCCGATACGGAGTGTAGCATCTACAAGTACATCAGTGATGTCATGGTTGCCTGCACATACGCCTGCAAGGAAACCGAAGAATGAAGCATAACCCTTAATCTCGTAATCGTCAGTTGCAATAAGTCTTGCCTGATAATTAACATCATATGTTAACTTGGTTTCTTTCTCAACGCAAACTACGTTGCCCTTTGAAGTTTCAACGGCCTGGTTTACGCAGGAAATCAAGCGCTTAGTCTTTCCTGAACCTTTGTGTCCTAAAATAATAGAAATCATTTATAATTCCTCCTTTTATTTATTGCTTCACAGCTGCCCTCGGGACACCTGCTATTCAATTACACCTTTATTATATCACTTATTAAGTCTTTCTTCAAGTACTTCTTTCTCATTTTCGTATCCGGGTTTGCCTAAAAGTGCAAACATATTCTTCTTATAGCTCTCAACACCGGGCTGGTCAAAGGGATTGATGCCTAAAACATAGCCTGAGATTGCACAAGCCTTCTCGAAGAAATAAATGAGATAGCCAAGTGATTTTTCTGTCATGTCCTCATTTTTGATAATGATGTTGGGTACTCCGCCGTCATTATGGGCAAGGACTGTGCCCTGGTATGCCTTCTCGTTTACGAAGGTCATTGTTTTGCCTGTAAGGAAGTTGAGTCCATCAACGTTTTCGGGATCCTCCTTGATGTATATCTCTTTCTTGGGCTTTGCGAATGTCACAACTGTCTCGAACATTATTCTTTCGCCCTCCTGGATATACTGACCCAGAGAGTGCAGGTCTGTTGAGAACACTGCCGAAGTGGGGAAAAGTCCCTTGCCTTCCTTGCCTTCGCTTTCGCCAAAGAGCTGCTTGAGCCACTCGTTCATCATTGTAAATGAAGGCTCATAGCTGATAAACATTTCTGTTTTCTTGCCCTTAGCATAAAGAGCATTTCTTACTGCTACATATTTATAGCAGTCGTTTTCGTCGATATCTGTGCTCATAAGCTCGGCTCTTGCAGTAGCTGCACCTTGCATAAGAGCGTCTATATCAATACCTGCTGCAGCGATGGGAAGAAGCCCTACCGCTGTGAGTACACTGTATCTGCCGCCAACGTCATCGGGTACAACGAAGGTTTCGTAGCCCTCTTTGTCAGCAAGATTCTTAAGGGTACCCTTTGCCTTGTCTGATGTGACGAAGATTCTTTCTGCCGCACCCTCTTTACCGTATTTCTCTGTGAGAAGCTCACGGAAAACTCTGAATGCTATAGCAGGCTCTGTTGTGGTACCTGACTTGGAAATAACGTTTACGCTGAAATCCTTGCCGTCGCATATCTCGATAAGCTCATTAAGGTATGAAGCCGAGATGCTGTTACCTGCATAATAGATAGCAGGTGTACCCTTGCGAAGGTCGTTATAATTCTGACTCTTTATGAATTCGATAACGGCTCTTGCTCCTAAGTATGAGCCGCCAATACCGATAACGATAAGGATATCGCTGTTTTTCCTGATTTTTTCTGCGGCAACCTTGATTCTTGCGAATTCGTCTTTGTCGTAGTCAACGGGAAGGTCTACCCAACCTGTGAAATCGTTGCCGACACCTGTTTTACCATGTAAATCGTTGTGAGCTTTTGTGATTTTATCCTGATAGGAAAAGATTTCATCTTTAGACACAAAAGCTGAAACGTACTTGTCTTTGAACTGTAATGACATAGGGCTCTGCTCTCCTGAGAATTAGTTTATCTATTTTAAGTATTTTAATATAATTTTCACCATTTGTCAACCGATATAGCCATAAATATTATGCACTTTTTGCAAGAACACTCAAAAATCTCACTATAATATGACCTATATTCGTCTTTTCGACACTATTTTCACTGACGAGGTTATACCTTGCTATTTCCTGCTGTCCTATTTTAAGGGTTACACTGCCCAGCACCTGATTTTTCTCGATGGGTGCTTCGGCGTTTTCACAAAGGTCAATGTGTGTTTCGAGCTTACTTTTCTCCCCTGCTTTGAGGGTAATTGGCTTTATGCCTGTGATTACGGGTCTTATGCTTTCCTCGACACCTCTTATGATTTCCACCTCACTGAAAAGAGAAGAATCAATCTGAGGTGTAACTGTTTCGAAGTTGGCAAAGCCCCAGTTGAGCATTGCTTTTGATCCCTCAAAGCGGTCGGTGCTGTTACCTGCACCCATAACAACAGCTATAAGGTGAAGTCCGTCTCTTTCTGCCGAGGCACTAAGGCAATGTCCTGCCTTTGATGTAGTACCTGTTTTAAGGCCTGTTGTACCGCTGTAGAAGCGTACTAACTTATTGGTGTTGACAAGCTGTGTTTCGCCATTCCGAAGAGAGTCCATCCATACTGTAGTGTAGGTTTTTATTCTCTCGTGCTTCAGGAGCTCTCTTGACATTACGGCTACATCAAGAGCCGTTGTAAGGTGCTCTGTCGTGTCGTCGTCAAGGCCCGAGCAGTTGACGAAGTTGGTATTCACCATACCGAGCTCCTTTGCCCTGTCGTTCATCATTTTGACAAAGCCCACCTCACTGCCTGCAATGTGTTCACCGAGTGCTGTACAGGCATCGTTGGCACTGCCTATTGCAGTTGCTCTGAGAAGCTCGTCAACTGTCATTGTCTCGCCCTCTTTAAGCCATATCTGACTGCCGCCTTTTCCCGCCGCTGTAGGGCTCGTAGTAACCGTATCCGTAAGGGCAATTTTTCCGCTGTCTAAAGCTTCCATAAATAAAAGAAGGGGCATAATCTTTGTCACCGATGCAGGGTAAAGCTTTTCGTTTTCATTAAAGCTATAGAGCACGTCGCCTGTTGAAGCGTCCATAAGGACTGCGGCTTTGGCCTTTACCTCGATTTCAGTTTCATTTACGGCAAGGGTACTGAAAGAAAAGCAACCTAAGAGTAGTATTGACACAATAGTCAGGGAAATCAGTTTTTTCATAAATATCACCTCGATAATTTCTTACACTGATATTTATGAATCTTAACGGTAATTTAAAACAAACATCTTGAATAATAAAGGCTTTTGCTTTATAATTACACTATCATAATACAAGGTTGAGTTAAGATGAAAGTTAAATTCTATACTCTCGGCTGTAAGGTGAATCAGTATGAGAGTCAGGCAATAGGCGAAAGCCTTAGAAAAAGAGGATATGAAATAGCTGACGGCAAGGAAAATGCCGATGTTGTTATTGTCAACTCCTGCACTGTCACGGCAGAGTCCGACCGTAAAACCCGTCAGGCTGTGAGACGCTTCAAAAGGCTGAATCCGGGTGGTGTTGTTGTGCTCACCGGCTGTATGCCCCAGGCTTATCCCGACAAGGCAAAGGAGCTTCTTGAGGCTGATATTGTCCTCGGTAATAAAAACAATAAGGACCTGCCCGATATACTCGAAAGCTATCTGAAATACGGCTCGAGAGCCTTTGAGGTAAAAGAACACAAAACAGGTGATCAGTTCGGTGGTGACACCATAACTTCCTTTGAGGAAAGAACGAGAGCTTATGTTAAAATCCAGGACGGATGTAACCGCTTCTGCTCCTACTGTGTCATACCTTATGCCCGTGGCAGGGTACGCTCTAAGCCTCTTGACGAAATAAAGGCTGAGCTTAAAAGCATCAGCGAAAACGGCTATAAAGAGGTTGTGCTTGTGGGCATCAATCTTTCCTCCTACGGCTCGGATATAGGCTGTAGCTTCCCCGAGGCTATCAAAATTGCCAATGACACAGAGGGTATACTCCGTGTAAGGCTTGGCTCTCTCGAGCCCGACCACCTGACCGATGAGGTTTTCGAGGAGCTGTCAAAGTGTGAAAAGCTTTGCCCTCAGTTCCATATATCATTGCAGAGCGGCTGTGACAGTACTCTCAAGAGAATGAACCGCCACTACGACACTGCCGATTACCGAAGACTTTGCAAAAAGCTCCGTGAGTGCTTCGAGGATTGTACGCTCACTACTGACATTATGGTGGGTTTTGCAGGTGAAAGTGACGAAGACTTTGAAACGAGCCTTAAGTTTATGGAAGAAATCGCCTTCGAAAAGGTACACGTTTTCCCCTACTCTATCCGTAAGGGTACAAGAGCCGAAAAGTTAGACGGTCATCTCGACAAGAAAATCAAGGAAGAACGCTGTAAGATAATGATTGAAAGAGCCGAAGCAATAAGAAGAGACTTCTTTAAAAAGCAGATAGGCAAGACCTACAGTATCATCATTGAAAGCAAAACCGACGGTGACTATTATACGGGACATACGGCTAATTATATACCCGTAAAAACAAAACTTCCGCTTGATTTAAACGGCAGTATGGTAGATGTAAAAATTGTTGGGGTAGATGATGAGGACTGTTTAATCGGCGAAGCCGATTAAACAAAATGCAAAATGCAGAATGCAGAATGCAAAATTAAGGGTCGCTTCGCTCCAAATCATATCCGTGTTAAGTGATGTGTAAAAAGCAAGAAACTACCCGCCAAATTAATCATAACAATAAAAATTAAGAGGCAACATTCACGTTGCCTCTTTATAATTTACTCTCTTCTTATCTTGAAAAGCCTTTCTCTGCGGTGTTAAGCTGACTGATAACAGAATGCAAACCCGCGACTGCAATTTTGCATTTTGCATTCTGCATTTAATTCAGTATATTTTCATCGAGTGTGTTCTTTCCAGACCGCACTCTCTTATTTTTTCTGTAAAGAGAGAGAATAAATCTGTGTTCCTGCATTCGGCCTCGTAGATTTCCTTTGCCTTGCCCATAAGATTTTTTGCTTCGGAATATTTGGTTATTATAGGCAAATCCGTGTTTCCCTTAGCCTTTGATAAGAGGGCAAGTCCTTTTCCGCTTACGGCTAAAACTCTTATATATGGCGGTATGTTCTCGGAGTATTCACGTCTCACCTTAAGATAGAGGTTCATTACCTCACGTCTGACTCTCGAATGGGTGTAGTTTTTGCTTTTGGCAAGGCTGTAAAGAGTCTCAAGGCTGTCGGCAGTTTTAAGGCTGTCGTAAATTCTCATACCCAGTCCGCTGTCGTCGCTGACATATTCGGAATACTCACTCTTATCCGTCATACGAAGTGCTGAAAGAATCGCTCTTTCACCGTAGCCGAGGCTGTAAGTGTCGGCAGTTTCATATAAGTCTCTTAGATTTTCAGGGATATATGAGAGGCTTTCCTTTAAGCCATTATTTCTTATGAAGCTCGCACTTACTATACTGTCTTTCACCGTATGGCTGTCGTGGTCTGCGCCTATGCGCTTTACGGGTAAAAGTCTTATGCCATCGGAAAGGTGACTGATGTATTCTATAGCAAGAGTGTTGTTGGGTGAAGAGACAAGCTCCCCTGCCCTTTCGCCAAGAGTCTCGGTGAGAGCTTTACTGACTGCCGCCGGATAGGGTACACCCCCGGCAGTGTACTTTTTGATAAGTCTGCCTGTTTCCTCGTCGCTTAACCTTGATGCACAGGCTCTCAGTAGGTTTTCGTCGTCGCTTTCACAGCCGAAAGAAAGAGCGTCTATACCGAAGCTCTCAAGAAGACCTATACTGCCCCTTGCGAAGGTTTCAGCTGATGCCATAGCCCAGGGAGTCGGCAGGTCAATGACTACATCGGCACCGCTTAAAATTGCCGCTTTGGCTCTTGTATGTTTGTCAAAGAAAGCACACTCGCCCCTTTGGACAAAGTTGCCGCTCATAACGCAGACTATGCTGTCGCTTCCCATAGCCTTGGCTCTCTCTATCTGATAGAGGTGTCCTTTATGAAAAGGGTTATATTCGCAGACTATACCTGTTATCATTTCGCCGTCTCCTTTCCTGAGATTATATTTATTATTATAATTTTGAGAGAGATTATTGTCAAGATAAAAACTTGAGGGAGCAGATCCGAAGACCGCTCCCTCAAGAAAAAGTATTTTTTAATTATGCTTCGCTGATAGCTTCAACAGGACATGAACCTGCACAAGCACCGCATTCGATACATGTGTCAGCATCGATTACATACTTGCCGTCACCTTCGCTGATAGCTTCAACAGGGCAATCTGCTGCGCAAGCGCCGCATGCCATGCAGTCGTCACCAATTACATATGCCATAGTAGTTTCCTCCTATTTCTTCTTTTTTGTATCTTCATTTTAGCACATAAAATAAAAATATCAATAGTTTTTCGTAAAAAAATGCAGAATATTTTTACCTTTTTTAGTTAGTTTAGACAAACTACGACAAATTGTTTTTACTGTTTTGTTTGCGAAAAATGTCAATTTTGAAAATAAATCGTCAAATCTCCATAATTTGACAAAGAATTCTTACTGTGTTATAATATTTTCTAATATTTTGTTTAGTAATACTTATTAAGGAGAGAGGATAATTATGACTAAATACCGGTGGATGAAGACTGATACTGCATCCATTATGTTTTCGTGTCTCAGCAGTAAAAAATGGGGCAGAACCTTCAGATTGGATGCTGTTTTCAAGAATCAGGATGTAGATGCTGCTCTTCTGAGAAAGGCAGCCGAAGATATAAAACCACGCTATCCGTCTATGCATACCCGTATAAGAAAGGGCTTTTTCTGGAACTATCAGGAGTTTACAGATGCTCTGCCCGAAATACGGGAAGAAAATAACCGTGTACTTACACCTATAGCAATGCGTGATGACAACAGACCCGACTTCAGAATAGTATATTATAAAAGACGTCTCGCTCTTGAGTGCGCTCACTTTTTAGCCGACGGTAAAGGTGCTTCGGAATATTTCAACGCTCTTGTTATAAGATACTCCGAGCTTTGCGACAACCCTGAAAGCGAATATATCCTCACTGAACCTACTGAGGGTGAGCTCAGCAACGCCTTTGCCGAGTATTACATAAAAGACGGCGAAAAGCCTGACGAAGCTGCCGTAGAAGCATACCATATTGAAAGCGAAATGGAAAAAGGCTTTATGCAGTTGATTTTTGCTATGATGAAAGTGGAAGATCTCCGCGGTAAAGCAAAAGCTAAAGGTATGACCATCACCGAATATCTTACAGCGGCTCTCATCCTCGGCACTGTTCACCATGCTGACAGACCGGTAAAGGAACCTATAGTGATTGCAATACCCGTAAATCTCCGCCGCTTCTTTCCTACTGAAACTGTCAGAAACTTTACGGTACAGAGTAAAGTCAGCTTTGACCCTGAGGGAAGAACAGACTGGACCTTTGATGAGGTCTGCAATAAAATTGCCGGTCAGATAAAAAAGAATACCGCCCCTGAAGAGCTTCAGAAGCAGCTCAACAAATTTGGCGGTCTTGTAAATAATCCTGTGCTTAAAATTGTGCCCAACTTCATAAAGCAGCCCGTACTCCGTGTTTCCCAGAAGAAAACTCACAGCGGTTTCACTACCATATTTACAAATACAGGCAATTCTGATATACCCCTTGACCTTGCAGATAAAAAGATTGAAAGAATTGACTGTGTCAACGGAGATACCAGCGGATACGGACTTGTAATCACCTGCTCTGCTGCAAGCTACAACGGTCTTTTCAGTCTTTGTTTTTCAGTGTGCGGTCACGACACCTCCTGGCCTAAGGAATGTGTGAGGGTTTTATCCTCTCAGGGAATTGACATCAGAGTTGAAAGCACCCACGGAAACGGAGGAAACTAAAATGAGATGTAAGGAATGTAACATAGACTTAGCAGAAAACTATAAGCTTTGTCCCCTCTGCGGCAAGGAAGCTGTAAATGAAGAAGCCAGGCTCGGGGGTATAAAAGCAGCCCCCTATTCAAAATCAGAGCCTGTCAGAGAGACAGACATACCCAAGGCTAAGAAGAATTTTTCTTTTGAAAAGCTTAAAGCCGTATTCAATCTTTGATTTTTGTCTCCGCGTCCTGTACGTGGAGATTTTTTTATCGTTTCCTACTTGTCAAATCGGGAATAATATTATATAATATTATGAATGTATATTTAAGGAGAGAAGCAGGATGTTCGAAAACATAGATGTAATACCGTCTTTCAGAAACGCTGTATCTTCAGCTGTGGCATCCGGTAAGCTTTCCCATGCTCTTATATTCGAGGGCTCTTCTCATGATATACGCCTGAGCGCCGCCAAGGAAACGGCAAAGGCTATACTTTGTAAGGGTGACATAAAGCCCTGCGGAAGCTGTTCAGCTTGCCATAAGGTCAGTATAGACTCCCACCCTGACCTGCATATTATCTCAAAGCAGGGTGCAATGATAAAGGTTGACGAAATCCGTGACATAAAAGAAAAGGCGAAGGTTTTTCCAAATGACGGCGACAAGAGTGTTTTCATCATCTGCGAAGCTCAGAATATGAACCCTCAGGCTCAGAATGCACTTCTGAAGATATTCGAAGAGCCTGCAAGGCACGTTTCTTTTATACTCACCTGCCCCTCAAAGTCTTCGCTTCTTGATACAATTACCTCAAGAGCTACTGCATACTTTACAGGTGAAGATACGGGTGAAGGAAGCAGTGAAGCCGGTGAAAAGGCAAAAGCTCTCGCCTCAGAGCTACTTATAACAGCGGTAACGGAAAACGAACTGCAATTTATAAAAAAGACAGCAGTTTTCCAGAAGGACAAGCCTTTATTCCTTTCCGTACTCAGAAATATGGAGCCTATCCTGCGTGATGCTCTTATACTTTCAAGCGGCGGTAAGGAGCTCATAAGCGGTGAAAAAGAGGCATACGAAAAGCTCAGAAGCACTCTCACTCAGAAAAAGCTTATGCTTATACTCGGAGAAATACAGTCTTTAAGGGACACTGCCGAAAGTGCAGCCAATCACAATCTTACCCTTACAAGACTTTCATCTATACTTTATTCAATAAAATAACACCGATACAGAAAGGGTGACAAACTATGGCAGAGGTTATCTCAGTCAGATTTAAAGAAGTGGGCAAGAATTATTACTTTGACCCTAAAAATATAAAGTTCAAGCGTGGAGACAAGGTTATTGTCGAAACTGCAAGAGGTCTCGAATTCGGTGAGGTTACAATCGGTAACAGAGACATTGCCGACGAGGACATAACAGCACCTCTTAAGCCCGTGCTTCGTATGGCCAACGAGAGAGATTATATCACCGTTGAGGAAAACAAGGAAAAAGAGAAGTCAGCTTTTGACATCTGTGCTCAGAAAATTCAGTATCATAAGCTGGAAATGAAGTTAGTTGACGTTGAATACACCTTTGACAGAAGTAAGATTCTTTTCTATTTCACAGCCGACAACAGAGTGGACTTCCGTGAGCTCGTAAAAGACCTTGCAGGTGTTTTTCATACCCGTATTGAGCTCAGACAAATCGGTGTCAGAGACGAAAGTAAGAAAGTCGGCGGTCTCGGCATCTGCGGCAGACCCTTCTGCTGTAACACCTTCCTTGGCTCCTTCCAGCCAGTGTCAATCAAGATGGCTAAGGAGCAGAGCCTTTTCCTGAGCACCACCAAAATCAGCGGCACCTGCGGCAGACTTATGTGCTGTCTTAAATATGAGCAGGATTCTTATGAGCATCTTCTCAAGATTACTCCCAAAAACGGTGCTATAGTAGAAACTAAAGAGGGCAAGGGTACCGTTGTGGACTTTAACCTACTTACGGGTACTCTTAAGGTTTCTCTTGAAAAAAGGCCTGAAGCTGCTCCCATAGTTGTAAACAGAAGCGATGTGAAAATCATTAAAGACAGTCAGATCAAGGTTGACAAAAAAGAGCTTGACGAGCTCAAGGCAATAGAATAATGTTTAAAGCGGAGACTTACCAGCATGGCAAGTCTCCGCTATTTATTAATCTTATACAGTTAAACGGTCAATTGTCCCTTTGTTTCGCTTGATTCCTTGAGCATTTCTTTTTCACCGTTTTTCTTTTCCAGGCGTATTTCCCACTGAATAAGGAAAGTAAGAGCTGCTCGCAAAAGAATAATAGCACCCAAAAGCAATATCTCATCCCAGTTGCGGACTATTACCGTACGGAGTAGCTCTCCGCCGATTTTGAAGCCAAGGGACAAGGCGATACCCTCAACGAGATTGAGTCGCATGTGCTTGTTTTTCCTGAGTATATCGGCAACGCCCTTGATTACAGCACCGACTAAAACCAACACTCCTATAAACTCAACAAAAAGAATCAGATACTCCACTAAGACAGTGAATTGATTTTCTAATGTTACAAGTAAAGCTTCCATAAACTTTCTCCTTTTCTCCGCTTTTATATATTGTAGCAGTTTTTGGAGAAAATTTCAATATTACCATAAAAATACCCGTGTGGCTGACTTTGGGGACGAGGGGCTCAGGAAAATCCCTGAAGGGATTTTTGAGGGGCCGCAGGTCCCTCCCCTTCGGCACAGCCGAAGTCCTGAGCCCCTGCCGTTACCTCACGCTATCCTCATTTTGAGTCTTAGCTTATCGCTTATCATAGCTATAAACTCCGAGTTTGTGGGCTTACCTCTGGAGTTTTGTATGGTATAGCCGAAATATGAGGAGAGCACATCAACATCTCCTCTGTCCCAGGCAACCTCAATAGCGTGGCGTATTGCTCTTTCGACTCTCGAGGGCGTTGTTTTGTTGTTCTTTGCAACAGTCGGATACAATACCTTTGTAACCGAGTGCATAAGCTCCGGGTCTTTTATTGAAAGTGCAATGGATTCTCTTAAGTACTGATAGCCTTTGATATGCGCCGGCACACCTATCTGACGCATAATGTCTGAGATGACTATTTCAAGGTCGGAGTCAGCTCTTTCGTTTTGTTTTGCAGGCAACCGGTCTGTCCAGCCTGAAATCTGCACCAACCTTTCCGCCATTATATTTAGTTCAAAAGGTTTGATAAAGCAGTAGTCCGCACCGGCAGAAATCAGCTCACTTTCAAAGCGTGGGTTATCCCCTGTCAGCATCAGAGCTACAATGGGTCTTTTTGTAAGACTTATATTCTTAAGCTGAGCGAGTACCCCCAAAGCATCAACCTTTGGCATAAAAGCATCCATCAGCACGACATCCGGAGAATTGATTTTGATGAACTCTACTACCTTTGAGCCGTCTTTTGCAACGGTTACAACTTCGAAGCCGTAGTTTTCAAGAAACTTTACGGAGTGTAGGGTATACTCATTGCTTTCCTGTACAATCATAATTTTCAGTTTTTTACTCATTTTTTTGCTCCTCTCATTTCAAATGTGAGTATTTGTCACATTTTGCATATTAGCATATTTCTTTTGAAATTGCAACAGTTTTTTATCAAATTATAAAATAAAAATATATTTTTCAATTCTGACCCTCGAAAAACACAAATTTATAAAGGTTTTTTGATAACCAAAAACTCAAATATTGAAAAATCACCGCTGAATTTGTATTATCATTATACATATATCTCCCGTCGAATTTTGTGAAAAAAACTCACTAAAATTAATTAGTGAGTTTTTTATTTATATTATTCTTTATTCTGCACTGTCTGATTCACTTTCTACTTCTATCTGATATAAAACCGTGGTAGATTCAGACGGTATATCGTCAGGGGTACAGACAGTGGCATCGGGTGTATCGGGATAATTTTCCAAGGTCTTTGCCAAAGAGAAGATGTTCACGCAGATGCATATCATCATTATAAGCTGTATTATTCCCATAATTATAGGAATAAAATAGGTAAAATCATCGTTGTCGGTCGATATTCTTACAACCAGCAGAATAATATTTGTAATCAGCTCCGTAATTACTAAGGCTGTCCTTAATTTAAGCAGACCCTTTTGCTGAGGACAGGAGTGCTTTTCTGCTATTTCGGCAAGGTTGGTGAAAAGCTGAAAGTTGAAATATACCAATATGCACACAATCAGCACCGATAAAATAGTAAGCGAATAGCTTAAACCGAAAATCTTCATTGCCCATTCTGCGCCGCTGTATATGGCGAGTGCAACACCCAAGGGCTTCAGAAGCTTCACAGAAGACACCTCTGAGGCTAAGACAGGCAGAGCTGAAATTATCATCATATAGCCTGCCCACCTGGGAAGAATGCTGACAGTGCCTATGTTTATATCAAAAAGTATGAATACAAAACCCCAGGCGACACGTCTGATTTTATTGCTTAATTCCTTATAGTCTGTCATTGTACGGCACCTCCGTCCGGATAGATTATAAATTCGTCTATAACCTCATTACCTGATTTTATCCATACTGCAATAACCTCAGGGAGCTGATAGTCGTCAATGTCTATGCCGCTTCCGCCGAAGCCGCCTCCGCCGCCCATTTTTTCTTCACCGTCCCAATCGGGCTCTATCTCAGCTATATTATACCATGCGGCACCCGATGTATCACTGCCGCCTACGCTTATATATTCTTCATCGTCTCGGCCTAAGGTACCGTAATCTTTTTCCTTAGCCGCTGAAAGAGACTCCTGATATTCGGCTTCATATTCCTCTGCGGTGCGGTATTCCTTTGATACCATAGTGAAGCTTTTACCTACCGCATTCTTTATTGTCTCCTCGTTAGCTTTATAGACACAAAGGTATTCGTCTCTTACATTCTGAATTTTCAGATAAGGCTTAAGCTGAAAATCAAGAACATCGTCACTGTTATGTCGGAAGGACGTATGATAGAAATAAGTGATTTCGCCCGTCTTGCCCTTTTCGGTATAGTCGCGGTTTCTGAGGGTTATATCATACTCTATATCATCGCAAATATATCTTTCACCCTCGCCTGTCACTATCCAACCTTCGCCGTCATATTCTACATAAAGAGGAATAACAAGATAGCCTTTGTATTCGTATATTATATTTTCATTCACATCCTTTATCTCATCAAAAATGGCATCATTATACATTTTCTCAAGCTCTGATTTGTCTTCGCAGCTGAGAGCGATAATAAGGTCGCAGTAATATTTTTTGTCTGATATTTTGGTATAGTTATAAACTAAGTGAAGAGATACAGGATCACAGTATTTGAACTCTTCTCCGCCACTGTAGTAATAGCAGTTTTCGCCTCCACGTGAAAGCATAGTGTCGATTATTTCTTCCTGTCTTTCCTCAGATACGGCGTGAAGAAGCATAATGCCGTTTTCGTGTCTCAGTGCCTTAGCGTAAGCATCAACTGCAGAAGGCAAGGTTTTGCATCTCTGAGTTTTCGCTATGGAAACCGCATTACGGAAGTCCTGCATCTTAGTCGGCTCATAATTGTTTACATAGCTAACTGCACTGCCGTAAATGCTGAAAACAGCTGTCAGTACAGTAATACAGACCGATACAAGTGCCATACCCTTGGGGTACTTTTTGAATTTTACTATAGAGTCAATTCGTCTTGATATGTTCCTGCCGCCGTTTGAAACGGAGCTTGTACCCGGTACACGCTGATATGCTGTATTTACCATACCGAGGAGTACCCTGCCGTAATTCCTGCGCTCTTCGCCCTCAAGCTTTTCCATTACCCTCAAGTCGCAGTAAGCTTCGATATCGTTGCTGATAAGTGAAAATACGTAATGCATTACGGGATTCCACCAGTTTATACATCTCAGGACACACCATAAGGTATTTTGCAGAGTATCTTTATTCTTAAGGTGTAAGAGCTCGTGAAGGATAATCTTTTCGTCTGTTTCTTTGTCCTTCGGTAATACAAGGACAGGCTTTATAAAGCCAAAGATAAACGCTGATGATGTAGTGTCAACGCATACGGCTCTGCATCTTTTAAGATTATACTTCAGACACACTTCATTGATAAGTGCGTCTGTTTCTGCTGAAACCTGACTGCCTTTTTTTACTATGATCTTCAGTCTCAGATAAGATATAAGATAAATAAGAGTAAACGCCACAACACCTCCGGCGTAAGCCACAAAGAGAGCGTCTGTAATACTCCATGGCTCGCCTTTTATTACTGCAAAGGGAAAGCTGATGCTTATACGGTCGAAGCTTTCGGTATAAATAGAATTCATATCGCTCTCAATAAGATACTTGAGATTTTCAATATGCTGCGAAACAGGCAGAAGGAAGTTTCTTGAGGAACCCATCGGAATAAAGGCTCTCAGAGCCAATACGCTCCATATTCCGTATTGCCAATGTGCTGACAGCAAATCCTTGAAGATTCTTTTCATAATCAGTATCAGTCCTGCTGTCAGAGTTATATTAAAACTGAAAAATAAAAGATCCCAGATGTTATACATACCTGTCACACCTCCATTTCATCAAGTAGCTTATGAAGTCTTTGTATCTCCTCGGAAGATATGCTTGTCTCCTTTAAAAATGCCGCTATCATATCCCCTGCCGCACCGCCGTAAACCTTCGTAAGCAGGTCTTCTCTTTCTGCCTTGGCACAGTTTTCCTTGCTGACGGCGGCTGTATAGGGTTTTGCAGTGCCCTTATTGATAGTGAGCAGTTCTTTTTTATTCATTCTCGTAAGATATGTATGCACCGTATTACTGCTCCACTGATGTTTTTCATAAAGAGCCGAGGTGATTTCCTTAAGGCTGAATTCGCTCCCCGACCAGAGCACTTCCATTACATCCCATTCAGGCTGTGACAGTTTCATATCGCATTCCTCCTACAGTTGTAGTATCTTTGTAATTACATTCTACACTTGTAGTAGATGTTTGTCAATAGGTTATTAATAAAAAAACCGGAAGCATATAAAACTTCCGGCATATACATTATTATTAATTATTCTTCAGTACCTTTGTTTTCGTCTTTTGACTCAAGCTTTTCTTTAAGCTCGGAAATTTCTTTCCGCAACTCCTTTACATCATTTGAGCTTAAAGAAAGCTGAGCAACAACTATACCTACCAAACCACAAAGCAATAGGTCAATATCCGTAGACAGCTGACCGCCAAACAAACCGTCAACCTGAATTGCAATAAACATAGCAATAGCAGCACCAACAATAGAAGCAAATATTTTCATTTATATCTTATCCTTTCATTTCATACAAAGTCATAGATAATACTTATCTGTTAAAGGTTTTTTAATACAATCAATCCTTTTAAATTATATTCCCGTTAATATGTTAACATAAAAAATATGTTCGTCAATGGTTACAGAGAAACACGGCAACTGTTTATTAAAACAGCCGCCGCATAAAATTATTCCGTAAGCTCAGACATCTTTTCAATCATTGTTTCAGCAAAAATTCCATAGCCCTTTGTAGGGTCATTGACAAGCACATGAGTCACTGCGCCTATAAGCATACCGTCCTGAATAATAGGTGAACCGCTCATACCCTGCACTATACCGCCGGTTTTTTCAATAAGTTTTTCATCAGTTATTTTTACCACCATATTTTTATTTTCAGCACTGGTTGTATTAATCTTCGAAATCTCTACTTCATATCGGCAGGGTCCCGACTCATCGGTTGTTGAAATTATCTCAGCTTTGCCCTCTTTCACTTCATAGCTGAGAGCTATGGGTAAAGCTTCTGCATCGATGTCTCTTTTGGTTATAACTCCGTATACGCCCTTCTGATTGTTGGAAAGCAGTACACCTATGGTATCAAAAGAAAAGACCCCGCAAAGCTCGCCTGCCTTGCCCTTTTCTCCCTTGTAGCAGCCTGTTATCCTTGCAGAAACGATATCACCTTCGGAAAAAGGCAGCATTTCGCCTGTATCAACATCGCATACTCCGTGTCCGAGACCGGCAAAGGCTCCTGACAATGGATCATAAAAGGTCATAGTGCCTATACCTGCGGCACTGTCTCTTATCCACATACCTGCTTTATATTTACCCTGGGAAACGCTGTAATAAGTATTCAAAGTCGTAGAATGCTTCTTACCGTCTCTTTCATACTCAATACGGAATTCCGTCTTGTCTCCCTTAGATAAAACCTCGCTTAAGGCATTGCTGCTCTTTGCCTCTTCTCCGTCAATCTTCAGTATAACATCGCCTTTTTTAAGGCCTGCCATATCGCAAGGTGAAACACTGCCCTGCTGCGTGTCAACACTCTCGGTTTTGATTATCAGTACCCCTTCGGTAAAGAGTCTCAGACCAAATATCTCACCCGAGGGCACAACATAATGTCTGTCGCTTACGGTAAGCGAAGAGTTTTTGATTGGTATAGCATTGAACAGATTTACTTTAACATTATATCTGCTCTCTTTTTCGGCAGAGTAAGCATCTCTTTTAAGGTCACTCTGAGAGTAAGTAACCGTATAAAGACTGCCGACTCTGATGTTTTCTCCCGACACTCCGTAAATTTCATCGGGCACCGTATAGAAGCCATAGACCACCAAAAACAGCGTTATAACGGTGACAGCTATGATTAAATTCTTTATAAACTTTATTCCCTTAACCATTTTTCACCTCCGCTACGACTGTTTTTCAGCCGCAATTATAATTTTAGCGAAAGTGCGAAAAATAAACATATTAAAAAATTCCTTAAATTCAAATTTTTATTTTTAAATCGGCGGTAACACTCGGGCGGCGGCTCCGAAAAAAGACGATTCTTCGGAATCGCCTTTTTAGTTTTATTCGCCTTTCGACGAGTGGTATTGCTTCGCAGTTTTATTGTGCTTCGCACAGTGTTATTTGCTTCGCAAGTTTTTTGGCGAATTAAATATAACTGAAACCATAGGTTTCAATAACACTTTCGCGAAGTGAAAATATCACTCCGACGAAGTCGGAATAACACAAAAAGCACCCCGCCAAAGCGAAGTGCCTGAATGCAAATGCAAACTTGAAAATTTTTATCTCAAGCCTGACAATTCATAATTCATAATTCATAATTATATAAGCTCTCGTCCCATAAGCACACCCATAACAGAAGCCATCATAAGACCTCTTGTCCAGCCTGAGGAGTCACCGAGACAGTGAAGCCCCTTTACGTTGGTATTGAACTTGTCGTCCATCTTTACTCTGTTGCTGTAGAATTTAAGCTCAGGCGAATAGAGAAGAGTCTCTGTTGAAGCAAAGCCGGGTACAACATGGTCAACAGCCTTGATGAAGTTGATAATATTAACCATAGCTCTGTAGGGCATTGCCGCTGTGATGTCACCTGCAACGGCATCGGGAAGAGTCGGTCTTACATTGGACTGGCTAAGTTCTTTTTCCCAGGTACGCTTGCCGTCAAGGATATCGCCGAAACGCTGAACGAGAATACGTCCTGCGCCGAGCATATTGGTAAGCTCGCCCACCTTTTTAGCGTATTCAATAGGCTGATTGAAGGGATAAGAGAAGTTATGGGAGACAAGAATAGCAAGGTTTGTGTTGTTACTCTTGAGGTCCTTATATGAGTGTCCGTTTACAACTGCAAGGTCATTGTCGTAGTTTTCCTGGCTGACAAAACCTCCGGGATTCTGACAAAAGGTACGAACCTTATTTTTGTAAGGCAGAGGATAACCGATAAGCTTTGACTCATAGAGCACCTCGTTGACTTTTTCGATAATCTCGTTTCTGACCTCCACTCTAACACCTATGTCAACAGTACCCGGCTGATGGGCTATATCATATTCGCCGCAGATTTTCTCTAACCAGTCTGCACCGCGTCTGCCTGTTGCAATAACTGTATGGTCGGCTTCGATGGTCATCTCTTCGCCCTTGTGGTTTCTGAGATGCACACCCTTACAGGTGCCGTCATTGAGGATTATATCATAGCATTCATAGCCGAAAATAATTTCAACTCCGTTCTCTATAAGGAACTGTTCAATGGCAAAATATATGCTCTGAGCTTTCTCTGTACCCATGTGTCTTATGGGGCAGTCAACAAGCTTGAGGCCTGCCTGAATGGCTCTCATACGTATCTCTTTTACTTCCTGAGAGTTGCTTATGCCCTCGATGTGAGTATCGGCACCGAATTCAAGATATATACTGTCGGCATAGTCAATGGTTTCCTGAGTCTTGGCTTCACCTATAAGCTGAGGTAAATCACCGCCTACTTCATAGCAAAGTGAAAGCTTGCCGTCTGAAAATGCACCTGCACCCGAGAAGCCTGTTGTGATATGGCAATAGGGCTTGCAGTTTACGCACTTCTTTGTTTTGTCCTTCGGGCAGTGTCTTTTTTCAACACTCTGACCTTTTTCGACTATTGTGATGCTCTTCTCAGAACCCTTTTTTATCATTTCCAGAGCAGTAAATATACCTGCAGGACCTGCACCTATAATGACAACATCTTTCTTCATTTTATGTTTACTCCTTTGATTCAACGGAAATATAAGCCTTATATTTGCCGTATACCCAGCAATCGTCAAAGCCCTCTGAGGCTATAGAGATATTTGAAACCTCCACAAGCTGTTCATTGCTTCTCATAAGACTCAGAGACGAAACGTTAATCTCTATCTGTATATCGTCTTCGGTTATCTTTTCGAGCTTATCCTTGGGGCCTATAACCGTAATGGCGTTAAGCTCACTCTTTTCATAATTGATTGTGTACACATGCTCTTCATCCTGATTGAGGAAAACTATCTTACCCGGTGTTTTTTCAAGAGTTAAAGATGACATAGAGGACATATCAAGACTGACACTAAACTTCGTTATTGTCTTATCAACTAAGTTTACACCTAATTTTTCATCAACAGGGAATTCAAAATAATTGACCTTATTTGATATATTGCTGAAGTCAACGGTACCCACAAAGAAATTTTCGATTTCCTCGTCCTTTGAGTTATAAAGGACATTTACCTTACCCGGATAAACTGTAAACTTCGGCATCTCCTCACTGTATACAGCAGGCTGATTTACGAATTTGACTGAGGTAGTAACTTCCTTACTTACGTAAAGAGGAATTGTCACCGTAGCAGGATTTGATTCATTGATACCCGGGCAGAAAAGGTATTTGCTGTCGCTTGATCTGTCAAGCACATAGGCAACCTCTGCCTCAACCTCTTTGGTAGCTTCGAGAGGCAGATTACTCTCGTCTATTCTTGATTTAAAGTAAACCTTTTCGAGCTTGTTTATAATAGTTGCGGGACCTGTTACATCAACAGTAGTCATAGAGGGAACTATGTTACCGACAGTAAACTTATCGCTTGCGAGAGTAGAAACATCATTCTCGAGGTTTGCCACAACGTTAAAGGTATCTGTAATCTCCTTGTCAAAATAAACCGTGATGCTTGACGGGCTTATCTTGGTGATATTTACATCAGTTGCAGTTGAGGTTTCAGCTATTTTTGCCGTAAGGTTAAGGGTTTTCTGACCGGCCGAATCAACATAAGAGCCTGCCGTTTCAACTACGATATCGTCTTTTGTAAGAGCACGCTGATTTACATTATAAGCCTTACCGCTTACCTCAACCTCAACATAGAGCTCGTCTTCGTCAAAAAAAGCCTTATAATCTTCGGGGAGAGATATATTGTCTGCAATGTTGACTTTTACATCGCTCAGCGTTCTTGTTATATCTGCACTGTAATTGATTTTGACGCTTGCCCACAGGAATACAGCGACAACAACAGAAAAAACCATCAGGAATTTGTTATTATAAAACAAGCTTTCAATGGGACTTTTTTTGCCTTTGTTCATTATTTTTTCCTCCTTTTAAGCTTGAATCCTGTAGCTTTTGCTTCTTCCGGAGCCATATACTCCGTAAGCTCTTCAAGAAGCTCACCAAGAGTAAGGTTTCTCACAAGAGTACCGCCGTTTGCAAGGGAGATTGCACCAGTTTCCTCCGATACGATTACAACAAGTGCATCGCTGTGCTCCGTAACACCGATAGCGGCTCTGTGTCTCGTGCCGAGTTCCTTACTTATTTCATTCTGTGTAAGAGGCAGTATGCACCCTGCCGAATGTATACGGTTATCTCTTATTACCATAGCACCGTCATGTAAGGGAGCCTTGGGGAAGAAAATATTTTCGATGACTGCGCTTGAGACGGCAGAGTCCACAGCAGTGCCTGTGCTCAGAACTTCGCCCAGCATTGTTCCGCCCTCAATAACAATAAGAGCTCCGATTTTCTTTTCACTCATATTTGCCGCAGCTTTGGCTATATTGGAAGCACTTGTGCGCAGTTCTTCATGAGCGTAGTCGGTATTACGGATAGAGAAAAGGGAAATCTTTCTGAAGTCGCCTCGTCCGAAGCCTTCGATTGCCTGCCTGATTTCCGGTTGGAAAAGAAGAATCATAACAATTACGATATTACCGAAAAGGTGGCTGAAAAGATAACTGGAGGCTGACATATTAAGAGTAGACACAATAAAATAGACTACACCTAAAAATACAATACCCTTTACAAGGTTAAAGGCTCTTGTCTGTCTTACGAGTTTGATGCAGTAATAAAGCACCAGAGCAACCAATGCTATATCTATGAGATCATACCACTGTATATTCAGCACAAGCTTCATAACAGCGTCTGCTATATTCTTAAAAAATTCCGTCATAATCTTCCTCCTTTTTTTACTATATCTATACACATTTATCCTATCTTATTTATTGTATCACAAATTATTTCTCATTGCAATTTTATTAAGGCAAAATACTAAATTTTTTATATCTTTTTTTGTATTAAACCAACCCGGGCTCACTCTTATGGCGCCTTTGCTTTCTGTACCAAAACTGTTATGGCTTAAAAACGCACAGTGATATCCCGATCTTACCGCTATATTTTCTCTGCTCAGTATATCAGCTACGGCTTCACTGTGTGTATTTTTCATATTACAGGCAACCAGAGGCGCAGGATTTTTACCTGCAATATCCGTGTAAAGCTCTATGCCCCTTATGACGGATAAATCCTCTTTCAGAACATTGCAGAGATAGCTTTCCTTTTTGTGTATCGCTTCTTCTGCTCCAATATAGGAAATATAGTCCATTCCTTTCTTAAGGCCCCATATACCCGGAAGATTGAGAGTGCCGCTTTCAAGTCTGTCAGGGTAAATCTCAGGCTGACTTTCACTCATGGAAAAGCTACCCGTACCGCCCTCATAAAGAGAAGAAACATCTATACCGTCGCCTATCAGCACCATACCCGTACCCATAGGTCCCATAAGTCCTTTGTGACCGGGCATACAGAGAATATCAATGTGCATTCTCTTCATATCGATTTTATAGGTACCGGCACTCTGAGCAGCGTCGACAATAAAGAGTATTCCCCTATTCTTAAGTTCTTTTCCAAGCATTTCGATTGGCAGTCTCGTACCAAAAACATTAGATACCATAGTGCAGACAACGGCGGCAGTGTTCTTTTTTATAAGTGAAATAAAGTTATCTGCGGTCTCTCTTTCACTGAACGGATTTACTTTTGCAACACTGTAGGTTATTACACCTTTTTCCGAGAGCTTGTGTATAGGACGAAGAACGGAATTATGCTCAAGGCAGGATATTATCACGTGGTCGCCTTTTTTAAGAGTTCCTTTTATGGCGGTATTCAATGCCGCAGTGCAGTTACAAGTAAAAATCACTCTTTCACTGTCACAGCCGAACATATCAGCGGCTTTCTCTCGGCAGGCGTAGACCATTTCCCCTGCCCTTGCAGTCATTCTATGACCTCCTCTGCCCGGGTTTGCACCTGCATATTTCTGGGCGTAAATCATTGCATTTATGACACACTCTGGTTTCGGAAAGGTGGTTGCCGCATTGTCGAGGTATATCATAATCTATCACGGTAGCTTTCCACACCTAAATTTTTAATATGGTGCTTCATAATTATATCGTAAGCTTCCCAGATATCGGAATATACAAAGAGTGCAAAATTGCAGCCTTCCTTGTGATTTGGATTTGGATTTCGCTTAAGCCGTGATTTTATGCCTTGTTTATTTAAAACAGTTCTCGCCTTTTCGCCGAGAGTCTGACTTTCGAATTTTATATATGTGTGAGTCAAAGGTCACTCCTCCTTAGTATAATATCTCCCTACATTATATGATGATATTTTAGCTAAGGACACAAAAAAGCAGACCCATCCTAAGACCGGTCTGCCATAAAGTATTAAGTTTATCTCACTTTATAGAGATTAGCTTCAAAGGGTACAAGCAAATCCTGCTTATTAGCCTTTATATTGGAGGCAATAAGCTCGAAGCCGTTGGTGCAGATACTCTTTTTCTGCTGTTTGTCAGTAAGGTTGATTTCGATAAAGTATGTATCCTTTTCACCTATACGGTAGTAGGAAAGAACATTATTCCACTTCTCTTTTACCAGTCTGAAGTCACCGTAAACAAGGGTGGGTATATCGTGACGAAGCTTTATCATCTTGCGGTAGAAGTTGAGAACCGAATCTTCATCCTTGTCCTGAAGAGCAACATTGATTTTGTCGTAACCGGGCATAAGCTCAATCCAGGGAGTACCTGTAGTGAAGCCTGCATTTTCTTCATCTGACCAGCACATAGGAGTTCTGCAGTTGTCGCGTGAGCCTGCAAGGAGATTTTCATAAGCCTGCTGCTTAGTCATACCCTTGTCAGTCTGCTCCTTATAGTAGTTGACAGACTCAACATCCTTGAAGTCGTAGGGTGACTCAAAAGCAGCGTTTGTCATACCGATTTCCTGTCCCTGATATACAAAGGGTACACCCTTGAAGGTCATCTGCATAAGAGCAAGAAGCTTACTGAGTTCGTTTCTGAAGTGACCGTCAGGACAAACCTTACTTGTCATTCTTGTAGTATCGTGGTTTTCGAAGAATACCGTCGGCCAGCAGTGGTTGCCGTAATTCAGCTGCCACTTTACAAGCTCTTTTGCCATGGGACGAAGGTCGTACTTGTATTTATTGAATTTATTCTTGCCCGGGTTTTCTATGTGGTCGAAAGCAAATACTACATTGAGCTCTTCTCTGTAATCGCCTGTCATAAGCTTTGACATCTCTATGCCCGTACCCTGACATTCGCCAACTGTGAAAGCGTCATATTTGCCGAAAGTATTCACATTGAGTTCGTGGAGGAACTCGTGAAGTCTCGGACCGTAGAAATAATTTTCAACACCCTTGACGCCCATAAGTTTGCCTATTACGTCGTTACCGTCAGGAAGACCCTCTGCCTTCGAAATAAAGCTGATAACATCAAGACGGAAGCCGTCAATGCCCTTATCAAGCCAGTAGTTGACCATATCGTAAAGATCTTTTCTTAAGGCTTCGTTTTCCCAGTTGAAGTCCATCTGCTTTGAAGAGAACAGGTGAAGCGCCCATTGCTTCCTCTCGGGATAGTAATTCCACGCCTTACCGCTGAAAATTGATTCCCAGTTGTTGGGAGGTGTGTTCTCGTCGCCGTCACGCCAGATGTAATAGTCTTTATAGGGTGAATCGGGGTCACTTACTGAAGACTTGAACCATGCATGCTCGTCGGAGCTGTGGTTTATGACAAGATCCATAATAAGCTTGATACCGCGCTTGTGAGCCTCTTTAAGAAGCTTATCGAAATCCTTCATTGTACCGAATTCTTTCATTATCTTGCGGTAGTTTCTTATGTCGTAGCCGTTATCGTCGTTGGGTGAATCATAAATAGGACAGCACCAGATAGCGTTGATGCCAAGCTCTTTGAGATAGTCAAGCTTTTCTATGATACCCTTAATGTCGCCGACACCGTCGCCGTTACTATCTTTGAATGAACGGGGATAAATCTGATAGAACACAGCTTCTTTCCACCACTTCTTTTCAATAGGTGCATCATCTTCTAAGGGTACACTCTGCTCACTGTTGAGAATGCACAAAAGAGAATCCACAAAAGCGTCATCCAGCTTACCCCTTGATATTTTCTGAATACCGCCGAGAGTCAGCTTTGAAAGAGGGCCTTTCTTTAAAACATCAAGACTCATTCCGACGCTGTAAAGTGCCTTTGCGAGTATATCGTGACCTGCAGGGGTATCGATAATTTCACCGATGGGAGTGTTTCTTGTAACCGTGATACTCTTCATAAATCTTTCCTCCTGATTTATACTAAGAATATAATAAAACAACCTGCCATATTTTACAATGTCTTATTTGTAAAATATTTGACTTTTCCTTATAGAAAATGTAATATAAAGATATAATATTATAAAAGAGGTAAGGATTATGGATATAAAAGAAATACTTTCAAAGGTTGACCACACTCTTCTTTCTCAGAGCGCTACCTGGGAAGAAATCAAAGCTATATGCGATGACGGTATAAAATACGGCTGTGCAAGTGTATGTATTCCTCCCGCTTATGTAAAAAAAGCCAAGGAATATGTCGGCAATTCACTTAAAATCTGCACGGTTATCGGCTTTCCTAACGGCTATAACACCACTGCCGTAAAGTGTTTTGAAACAGCTGAAGCTGTAAAAGAGGGTGCAGACGAAATCGATATGGTAATCAACATCGGTATGCTCAAGGATAAAAGATATGACGAGCTTCTTGCTGAAATCAAAGGGATAAAAGAAAGCTGCGGCGGAAAGCTCCTTAAGGTCATTATCGAAACCTGCCTTCTCACCGATGAAGAAAAAATCAGAATGTGTGAAATTGTATCAGAAAGCGGTGCAGACTATATAAAGACATCAACAGGCTTTTCTACCGGCGGTGCAACAAGAGAGGATATCGCTCTGTTCAAGGCAAACGTTGCACCTCACCTAAATATCAAAGCAGCCGGCGGTATTGCAAGCATCAAGGATGCAGAGGATATGCTAGCCCTGGGTGCAAACCGACTCGGTACCAGCAGAATAGTTAAAATAGTAAAAAACGAAGAAGGCTTCGGCTATTGAGAAAGGATGAATATTATGTCAGTATCAACACCCCATATCAGTCTCCCCGAGGGTGAAGGCTTTGCTAAGACGGTACTTATGCCCGGCGACCCGTTGAGAGCTAAAATGATTGCAGAAACTTTCTTTGAAAATCCCACTCTCATCAATAATATAAGGGGTATTCAGGGATATAACGGCACCTACAAGGGTCACAAGGTAAGCGTTATGGCAAGCGGTATGGGAATGCCCTCAATCGGCATTTATTCTTATGAGCTTTATAATTTCTTCGGCGTTGAGAATATTATCCGTGTGGGCTCTGCAGGAGGTCTCAGCGACGAAGTAGAGCTTCTTGATATCGTTGCAGGTATCGGTGCCAACACTAACTCTAACTTCGGTGCTCAGTTCGGCGTTACGGGCACTATAGCACCCACCTGCTCTTATGAGCTTCTCACAGCCGCTGTGGACTCTGCCGAGAAATTAGGTCTTAAGCTTAAAGTTGGCAACCTCTTCTCAAGCGATACCTTCTACGACGCTGATCCCGACTGTCATAAGAAATGGACAGAGATAGGCTCACTTGCAGTTGAAATGGAAGCAGCTGCTCTTTATCTTACAGCTATGAAAGCCGGCAAAAGAGCTCTTGCTATTTGCACTATATCGGATATCCCCTCTAAAGGCATAGGCTGCACTGCCGAAGAGCGACAGAATACCTTTACGGACATGATGAAGGTAGCATTGGAAACTGCAATCAGAATGGACTGATTTTATGATTAAACGTGTATTTTTAATAGTCCTTGACTCTTTCGGTATCGGCGAAATGCCCGACTCCTCTCTTTATGGCGACGAGGGAAGCAACACCCTTAAGTCCTGCTATATTCAGGACTGCTTCAGTGCACCGAATATGGCAGAGCTGGGACTTTACAGCATCGACGGCGTTGACTTTGCAGAGTACCCTGCCGAAACAGCAGGTGCCTACGGAAGAATGACTGAAAAATCAAAGGGCAAGGACACTACAACGGGTCACTGGGAAATTGCAGGTATCATATCTGAAAAGCCTTTTCCCACTTATCCTGAGGGCTTTCCCCCTGAGATAATAAGTGAATTCGAAAAAGCAACAGAAAGAAACGTCCTTTGCAACAAGCCCTATTCAGGCACTAAGGTTATCGAGGATTACGGTAAAGAGCATATAAAAACAGGTGACCTTATTGTTTACACCTCGGCTGACAGTGTATTTCAGATTGCAGCTCACGAGGATGTTGTACCCATAGAAAAACTTTACGAATACTGCCAAATTGCAAGGGATATACTCATAGGTGACCACGCTGTCGGCAGAGTAATTGCAAGGCCTTTTGAGGGTGAATATCCCCATTTCAAGCGCACTCCCAGACGTCACGACTTCTCACTTGTACCGCCGAAAACCACTCTTATAGATGAAATGACTGCTAACGGCTTAGACGTTATACCCATCGGTAAGATATATGATATTTTTGCAGGAAAGTCACTGAAAAAGTCAATACCAACCGAAAGCAACTCTCACGGTATGCGCCTTACAATGAAGGCTCTCGATGAAGATTTCACGGGGCTTTGCTTTACCAACTTAGTTGACTTCGATATGATCTACGGTCACAGAAACGATGTAAAAGGCTATGCCAAAGCCATAAGCGAATTCGATTTGTGGCTCAGCGGATTTATGAGTAAGCTCCGTGATGAGGATATACTTATGATTACTGCCGACCACGGCTGTGACCCTCTGACAGAAAGCACCGACCACTCCAGAGAATACACTCCCCTTCTGATTTACGGCAAGAATGTAAGAAATGTCAATCTCGGCACAAGAGACTCCTTTGCCGATATCGGTAAGACTATAGCGGATATTTTCGGCATTGACTCACAAATCAGCGGTGAAAGCTTTAAAGATAAAATATTGGAGAAACAAAATGACAGAACTTGAACTTATAGAAAAAGCAAAAGAAGCGGCAAAATACGCTTATGTCCCATACTCTTCGTTTACAGTAGGTGCGGCACTGCTTACAAAAAGCGGCAAGGTTTATACGGGCTGTAACATTGAAAACGCCGCTTACTCCCCTACAAACTGCGCTGAAAGAACAGCATTTTTCAAAGCTGTCAGCGAAGGTGAAAAAGACTTCGAGGCTATAGCTATAGTTGGCGGTGAAAAGTGTGATTTCAAGGATTACTGCACTCCCTGCGGAGTCTGCCGTCAGGTTATGAGTGAATTCTGCGGTAAGGATTTCAGAATAATCCTCGGCAAAAACGGTGACGATTTCAAGGTTATGACTCTTGGCGAATTACTCCCCGAAAGCTTCAGTCTGAGGTGAAAATATGAGAATTTACGATATAATTGCAAAAAAACGTGACGGATATGAGCTAAGCGATGAGGAGATAGCTTTCTTTGTCCGAGAGCTGACAAAGGGCAGCATCAGGGACTATCAGGCAACTGCTCTTCTTATGGCAATTTACATCAGAGGCATGTCTGACAGAGAGATGATAACCCTCACAAAGGAAATGGCAGTTTCGGGTGATACTCTCGATTTAAGTGAGCTCGGCATCACTGCCGACAAGCACTCAACAGGAGGTGTCGGCGACAAGACAACACTTGTTGTCACACCTATAGTAGCCTCCCTCGGAATAAATGTTGCTAAAATGTCGGGCAGAGGTCTCGGTCATACAGGCGGTACTGTTGATAAGCTCGAATCAATCGAGGGATTCAGAGTCAGCCTCTCCCCCGATGAATTTATAAATCAGGTTAAAGATGTTGGTATCGCTGTAGTCGGACAGACAGGTAAGCTGGCACCTGCGGATAAGATAATCTATTCCCTCCGCGATTCTACTGCAACCGTCGGCAGTATACCCCTTATAGCGTCTAGCATTATGTCAAAGAAGCTTGCAGCAGGGTCCGAGACTATTGTTTTAGACGTAAAATACGGCAGCGGTGCCTTTATGAAAACCACCGATGATGCCGTTTCTCTCAGCCGTAAAATGGTGGATATCGGCAAGGCGTCGGGCAGAAAAATGGCGGCTGTTATCAGCGATATGGATACGCCTCTGGGCAGAAATATCGGCAACGCTCTCGAGGTTAAAGAGGCTGTCGAAGTGCTTCACGGCGGCGGTCCTGAGGATTTGAAAGAGGTTTGTCTCACCCTTGCGGCTAATATGATTTCACTGTCTCTCGGCTTAGATATAAACGAAGCCTTCGGCAAAGCTGAAGAGGCTCTCGAAAGCGGTAAGGCTTATGAAAAATTCATAGAATTCATTTCGGCTCAGGGCGGAGATATCAGTAAAATCGAAAACACCGATACTCTACCCAAGGCAAACATAGTTTATGACGTACTCGCCTCCGAAAGCGGATACATCACAAAAATACAGGCTGAAACTATCGGCTCTGCAAGCGTAGTCCTCGGTGCAGGCAGAGAGAAAAAAGACGATATCATCGACTACTCGGCAGGTATCGTGCTTCTTAAAAAGACAGGCGAAAAGGTAGAAAAAGGCGGGAAAATAGCTGAGCTTCACACCAATGACGAAAGCAAAATCGGGTCTGCCGAAAAGCTTTATCTGTCAGCGCTGACTTTCGGTAATGAGGCGCCCATAAAGCAAAATCTTATTTATAAGACAATAAAGTAAGATTAAAGCCGTCAAGGACAATCCCTGACGGCTGCAGACTGTCGATAAAGGCACAAGAACGTGCAAAAGTCACAAGATACTAAAGTGATTTGTCCGCAAACAATAAATAGATATATATTGTTAAGCGACACAGCATCGAGCTATGTCGCTTAAACTTTTGCACTTGATGTTTTTTCGCCCTCTCGCGGTACCACTGTACAGCTTCGGAGCGAAGAAAACATCATCTTGTACCATTATCGAAAG
>JAZSMR010000139.1:0-1521 GCA_045535965.1 Acutalibacteraceae bacterium | reverse complement strand
AAAGCTTTCCGCATCCTCCAAAGAAGAAATACCGCCTGCCGCTTTTATATTAAGGTGGGGCGCAACGTGCTTTGCAAAAAGCTCAACGTCGTGCTTGGTGGCACCGGATTTGGAAAAACCCGTGGATGTTTTAATAAAATCCGCACCGCTTTCGGAAACAACTCCGCACATCTTTATCTTCTCGTCATCTGTCAGCAGGCAGGTCTCTATAATTACCTTAAGCAGCTTTCCGTTACACGCCGCCTTTACCGCTTTTATTTCATCAAGCAAAGCGTCGTATTTTTTGTCCTTCACCCAGCCGATATTTATTACCATATCTATTTCATCTGCGCCGTTACTCACCGCATCCGCTGCTTCAAAGCATTTTACTGCGGTGGTGGAGTATCCGTTGGGGAATCCGATAACAGTACAAATTGCAAGCCTGTTTCCCACATATTCCTTCGCCTGCTTTACGTATGATGCGGGAATACAGCAAGACGCGCAGGAGTACTTTATCCCGTCATCCAAAAGCGCCTTTATTTCGTCCCAAGTTGCTCCCTGCGCCAGCAAGGTGTGGTCTACGTATGAAAGAATTTTTTTAATATCCATAACAGCCTCACAAAAATATACATATTCATTATATTATACCTTGTTTTTTCCATTCCGTCAACAGTAAAAATGCGCAGTGCTGATGAATAAAGTGCGCTTATAAAAAGAGTATAAGTAAAGGGCTTACCTCTCGGTCAGCCCCTGTACTGTTGTCTTATTGGAATTTATATATCGGTATCTATCAATATTGCTCTGCACGGCGAACCGTCTGCACCCGCCAAATTCAGCGGAGCCGCATTTAAGAAATATATACCCTCAGACACCTCTGCCAAACGAACCCCCTCAAGCAAGATAACATTGGCACCCAAGAGCGCAAGATGGACTGCCATTGGTGCATTTTGCGGTCCGATTGTCTGAGACTCGTTGCCCAGAAGTAAAATGTTTGAAGAGGCGAATACCTTTGCAGCCTCTAATGACACTTCAACATCTCCTTTGATCAGAATTCTCCTTGCCGCTTCCGGGTCGTGTTTTTTTGCTTTTTCGAGTATCCGTAAAGCATTATCACCCGTGACGATCCCATGATGCTCTGCCACATAAGCCATTCCCGCAAATGCTTCTAAACATATCTCATCAACCGTTTTTCCATCTTTAATAAAATGAAACGGTGCATCTATATGTGTGCCGTTATGTGCACACATACTAAAAGCAGTTAAATTATATATTTCGCCTTCTTGCATTGATTTCAGTGCCGTTTTCTCCGGTACAGGGTCACCGGGATATACTTCGCAACTGAAAACCTCTTGAGAAATATCATAGATTTTCATTGAATATTCACCTCGGCAAATTTTTATTTATCAGTCAATTTTTATCATATAAATTATATCAAAAAACAACTAAAATGTCCATCAATGAGAGATAATAAAAAGACTCCACTTTCGTTGGGTAGGAGCATCACCTGATTAAATGCCTTAATCTTGCGTACAGCTATCTATT
>JAZSMR010000071.1:0-16175 GCA_045535965.1 Acutalibacteraceae bacterium | reverse complement strand
AAGAAGTTTTAACTCTACCGGTTCACTGAGACTCTTTACATAAGTAATAGCTTCATCGAAGTTACTGAAACCTGTGCCGTTAACTTCGATTACGTCACCTGCAGCAAAGGCCATAGGCATTGTTGTCACAATCATTAAGATTGCGAGGATGATTGATAAGAATTTTTTCATTGTTTTTCTCCTTTCGGGAAATTAATTTTTTGTTTTTATTTCAAGTTCATCGAATACACTTTCCACCGCCCTTTTTGCAACGGTTTCAAAGTCAATCTTTTCGATAAACTCAATAGCTTCGTTAATTTTTGCATCGTCTGCCTTATAAATACGCAGAAGCATTGTTACGAGCCTTTTTGCTTTTGCCTCAATAGTAAAATACATATCGCAGGGTATGGTCATATATGCTCTCATTATGCCCATAGAGGCAATTTCTGTTTCATAGAAGTCTTTTAACTCTCTGTCCGGGAACATACTGCCGAATACCTTGTGCATAATATCCGTTCTTCTTTTCAGTACCGCTTCACTTGTCTTAGGCATTGAATAACCTGAAAGGTAAAGATTTCGCATATCCTCGTTCATTTCCGCCATATAGATTTGTAAAACCTCATTAGCAATGAGAATTAGTACAGGGTCATCAGTAAGCTTTTTCGATACAGCATCAGATGCCGAAGTAACGCCGTCGAGAAATCTTGTCACAAGATGACCGAGAATCTCCTCTTTGCTGTTCATTTCATAAATAATCACTCTTTTTTTCACGCCTGACAGCTTTGCTATATCCATCAGCGTAGTTCTTTCAAAGCCTTTCTGCATAAACATAGCAGTTGCCGCCGTAAGAATCTTTCTATAGAGCTCTTTTGTTTCAGCTTCATTTCTTATATTCGCCAAATCATCACCTCTCTTTTTTGTTTGCATTGCGTACCGTGGTTCGTTTTCCGTTACGATATTAGCACAAATTAATATTGTTGTCAATATTTTACACCAAAAAATCCATAGCTCACAGTTAAAAATCGGAAAGAATTTTTTGTGAAAGTTGACGAAAAGCTTATCTCTGTATCTTTGCAGTGTAGTCCCGTGGGCTACATAGATTAAAATACCAGGCAGGCGATGCGCCTGTGCCGCAAGAAATTATCTTTGTATATTTGGCGGGATAAAACAAAAAAGGAACGCGAGGCTGACCCGCGTCCCAACAGTATTAATTTTATTCACTTTTACTCTGCCTTCTGCACTCTGCGTTCTGCACTTTTCTCCGGCAATTGTGCCACAATTATCGCCGCAAACATCAGTACACAGCCGAGAGCTTCTCTCATAGTCGGCACCTGCGAGAGCACAATCATAGCCGTCAGCACACCAAATACACTTTCAAGTGACATTATCATTGTAGCGATTGTGGGCTCGGTTTTCTGCTGACCTAAAATCTGCAAGGTGAATGCTACAGCGCTTGACATTATGCCCGAATATGCGATTGACGGTGCCGCAGCCTTGAGAGCCTCAAAAGACACCTCTTCTATAAGAAACATAGGTACAAGAGCAATGACCCCTGCCACAAAAAACTGCAATGCCGAGAGGCGTACACCGTCAAGGTTTGGCGACACCTTATCGATAACCAGAATGTGAATTGCATAGCAAAAAGCGCAGGCTAAGACATAAAGGTCCGACAGCTGTACCCTGCCGCCATCTTTTACGCAAAGAAGATAAAGGGCAACTATAGATACGCCGACGCACACCCAGATAACGGGTCTTATTTTTTTGCCTAAAACAACGGAGAATATAGGCACGAGAAGAATATAGAGAGCAGTGATAAATGCTGCCATACCCGGAGCAGTACCGCCGTCAATGCCCAGTTGCTGAAGACTCGATGCCGCAAAAAGCACAACGCCGCAGACTCCGCCGCCAACAAGGAGATACTTATAGTCAGCCTTGGTCATTTTTTTATAGTCCTGAGGCCTTGTCTTTTTCTTCACGGTGTCCATTGTGAAAATAACAGGCAAAAGCGCTACCGAGCCTAAAAGGCTACGCACAGCAATAAAGGTGAAAGGTCCCACATACTCCGCACCCTTAGTCTGTGCCACAAAGGAGCTGCCCCATATAATAGCCGCAAGGGCAAGGAAAGCCGAACCGATTAAGCTGTTTTTTCTTGATTGTGTCATTTTTTCTTTTTCCTTTTCTTTCTATTATGCAAGGGCAGGAATATACTTTCCTAAAAGCTCGAAGAGATAGCACACAAAGGGCGCTAATATAAGTGCCGGGAAATAGTTGGCAACCTTAAACTTACCGAGACCTGTAAGATTAAGTCCCAGAGCAAGAATCATAAGTGAGCCTACACAGGTTATTTCTGCAACGGCGCTGTCACTGAGAAGTGGCTCTAAAAGTCCTGCCGCAAGAACGATACTGCCCTGAAAAACAAAAACGAATACAGCGGCAAAGATTACGCCGATACCAAGAGACGCTGACAGCATACATGAGGAAAAAAGGTCAAGGATACTCTTAGTGAAAATTGTTGTGTGATCACCCTTGAGACCTGATTCGAGTGAACCGATGATAGTCATTGCACCTACACAGAAAAGAAGACTTGCCGTTACAAAGCCCTCAGCAATAGTAACCTTGTCTCCGTCGCCCTTTTTGAGCTTCTTTGAAAGGAAGTCTCCTGCACCGCCTAGCTTACCGTCGATATCGAGAGCTGTGCCGATAATTGCACCGATAACCATAGAGATAATTGCGGTGAGGACATTTTCACCCTTGAGCATACCCTGAATACCGATAAGCACAGTGCAAAGACCTATACCAATCATAACCGCATCGGTATATTTTTTAGAAATACCTCTTTTGAAGATAAGTCCTACGGCACTGCCTATAAGAACAGTTGCAACATTTACTAAAACGCCTGACATTTTAAACATCTTCTTTCATTTGCCGTGGATAAAAACTGCAAGAATTATATCACACTTGTTACCTTAATATCAATAGTTAGATTAATTTTTTCATCTGATAATCTGCCCTTGTCACATTTTGACTTTTTTCTCCTTGCCCATAAGCTAAAATAACACCGACTAACTATGAAAGGCAGATTTACTATGAATGTCAACATAAAAGATGACCCGGAAATCAGTGAAGAAATATACGGAACTTTTGAAGAGGAGCCGAGAGAAAAAAGCTTTCACTATTATCTTCGTTTTGCTGTCTATGCCTTTGCAGGCTTTTGCTTTTCTCAGCTGGATGCTCTCGGAGATATGTCCCCTTTTACCGTATCCTTTCTGTCGGCGGTGAAATTCGACTACTGCTTTCCCGTTTTTATTGCATCCTCTCTCGGCTATTTTCTCTCAAAGCCCTGGCAGACAGCACTGAAATATACTATTGTATCGGCACTTATGTGTCTCGTGAGGCTCTTTATGGCAAGACGCTTTTCCCATAAGAATACAGTGCCTGCAAGTTATATTTCGTCTTTCGCTTGCAGCTGCCTTGTGGGGATAACATTTGCGGCATTTGCGGATTTTAACTACATAAGCGTTTTTATGGTCTTGTGCGAAAGCTGTATGTCTCTTTGCGCTTCGGTATTCTTTATAAGAAGCTTCAGAACTCCCGTACTGAAAACAGGCATAAGCTCTCTCGGTGTAAAGGACTCATCAAGCCTTGTTTTGTCCATTTGTGTTTTTCTTATGTGTATGTCAGGCTTTAATATTGAAGGTCTCTCCCCTGCGAGAATGTTTTCCTGTCTTGTGCTGATGTTTCTTTCTTTTTATAAGGGCAGTGCTACAGGAAGTGTTGCGGGCGTGTGTATCGGTGCGGCTCTTTGCATTGACCCGTCATTCCGCTATCTTTTCCCATGCTATGCTCTGTCGGGTCTTGTGGCAGGTGTCTTTTCACCTCTCGGACAGATTGTAACTGCTCTTTCTTTCGGCATAAGCTACAGTGTCATAAGTCTCTTTCAGGGCACGGGTAGCGAGGTGCTAATAAGTCTTATTGAGGTTGCCATTGCCTCAGCGGCTTTTATGATTGTACCCTCTAAATGGATAAACTCTTTGGGCGACATTCTCAAAAAAAGCGGTATCGCTCCCGACAACCCTGTTTACCGTCAGGTATCGGGAAATCTTCTCAGAGCTGCCGACAATATATATGACGTTGCGGCGATTGTAAGTAAAGTCAGCGAAAAGCTTGACGGCATAATCAATCCCGAAGTAAATAAACTCTTTGCTTCTTTACAGCAAAGCGTCTGCGCCGAGTGCGAAAATAAAAGCAAATGCTGGAATAAAATGTTTGACTCAACGGCAAGTGATATTCTGGTACTGTGCGGCATAGAGAAAAGAAACAAGGGTAAGCTTCCCTTAGAAAAAAGATGTCCGAGGAAAGATATACTGCTGCCTCATATTAAGAGTACATCTGCCGAGTACGCGAACAATATGGCTGTTAAAATGAAAATAAGAGAAATGCGCAAGGTGCTCACAGACCAGTTCAGCTCTATGGGGGATTTTTTAAAAGAGACTGCGGACAAGGTGGCAGGCAGTAAAATTGTTGACACCCCAAAATCGACAGCACTCCGCACTGCTCTTCAGGACGCAGGTATATATACCGATGCACTGAGCTATTTCTCTGACAGCGACGGCAGAGTCACCGTAGAAATAAGCATTATCGACAGACCCTTTGAAACAGACAGAAAAAAGCTCAAGCACATAATAGAGTTCCTTTCCAAAAGACGCTTCGGTGAAGCCGACATAACCGTAGGTGATGTTAAAACAACAATATCATTCGAGGAAAAATATCTCTACGACGTACACTTTGGCTATTCGCAGAAGCCTCTCCAAAAAAACGGTCTTTGCGGTGACAGTGTCAGCTTTGTTTCGGGTGTAGGCGGCACAAAGACAGCCTTAATCAGCGACGGTATGGGCACCGGCTCAAGAGCAGCCATAGACAGCACTATGACCTCCTCGATGCTGGAAAAGCTCATCGGGGGCGGTTTTTCAGTTCCGGGCGCAATAAGAACCGTCAACTCTGCAATGATAATGAAATCCACCGATGAATCGATTTCAACGGTGGACGCTGTGAGTATAAATCTGTATACAGGCACCTCAGACTTCTATAAATCGGGAGCTGCCGTAAGCTTCATAAGAAGCGGAAGCGAAATATATATTATTAAGGAAGAGTCTCTTCCCATCGGCATAATCAGAAACGTCACCCCTGTCCACAGAAGAGTGAAGCTTTTACCCGGGGATATTGTTCTTTTGGTATCTGACGGCGTAACCGGTGAGGATTGCGGCTGGATTAATGATGAGCTTCTTTCCTGGAGCACCAACAGTATGGAGGACTTAGCCACGCATATTGCCTCTCTTGCCCTGCTCAGAAGTGACAAAAGCACACGCGATGATATAACAGCAGTAGCAATAAAAATAAGCAAAGCTCAATAAAAATGGGACTGCCTGATGCAGTCCCGATTTCTTTTAATTAAACAGTTTCTGTAGGCTCGTCAGTGCCTTCAGCGTCTTCTTCACCAAAGCTGATACCGAGCATTTCAATAAGAGCCTTGAAAATCTGTTCTAAAAGCTGGATAACTTCACGGATTGACATTTTCATTTCTCCTTTCTGAAGTATTTATTTACATAAAAATAATATCACACAGTTTTAATAAAATCAATAAAATTTACATAATTTCAATCTGACACATCTTCATGGCAGAAAGAGCATTGCTGTGGCTTTCGGGTGTTACACCTGCACAGCATGAGGAGTCCACACAAATGGGAGTTTCGGGTAAAGATGCCTTTAAAAGAAGTGCATTGGATATAACACAGATATCCGTGCAAAGACCGATAAGCTCTATTCCCTCTGCATTCTCAAGACCTGCAACATACTCACCTAATTCAGTAGAGCCGAATGTAGGCTTGTCTATTACGGCACTGTCCCCAACTTGGAGCTTCGGGCTTATCTGCCAGCCGTCAGTACCCTTTATGCAGTGAGGTACGGGAAGATTTTTACCCTCGGCAGTGTCCATATAGTTTTCATAGTGAGTGTCCCTTGTGAAAATTACTGTGTCGCCGTTTGCACGGTAGTAATCAATCTTCGCTCTGACATTATCAACGATTTTCACAGCCTCGGGGGTACCCAGAGCACCGTCAATAAAGTCATTCTGCATATCTATAACACATAAAACCTTCATTTATGCTTCCACCTTTTCCGTTTCGAGGGCAACAGCCTCTCTCTTTTCCTTAAGCTTTCTTTCAACCTCAGCAATGTGAGTCTGATCGTCCTTGAGGAAGAGGATAACTATGAGATAAAGAAGTGAGCCGATAGCAGGACCTAAGATAAACTGATGCCAGCGGTACTTGAGGAATCTGGGAGCTACCTGAGCGTTGATAACTGTCTGATTTGCTGCGTGCTTGATGTTGGGGTCAAAGCCAAGGAACTTAAGCACATAACCCTGGATAAACTTGGGAATAGCGCCTGTGAGCTTTGATACGAAGTTCTGCATTGAGAAAACGATACCCTCTGTACGCTTGCCTGTTTCAAGCTCAACCTCGTCAATGGAGTTGGTGAGAAGTGAACGGTGAGCAATGTCCTTCATATTTGTGAATACCTGAGCAGTACCGAGAAGAAGCATAACTACACCCAGTGCACCGATATTGAGGAAGCGGTCGTTTGCACCGATAAAGAAGGCAAGAATTCTTGCAATAACTGTAGCTACTTCAGAGAAAACAAGGAGGTTTTTGTTGCCGCCGAGTCTCTTGATAAGCTTGATAGCAAAGAACATTGCAATAGCACCGGGGATACCCATAATAAAGCCGTATACCACCTGAGCAGTACCGCCTGAAATTTCAGCACCGAAAACATTGTAGGAAATGCCCTCACTTTCAAAGAAGTATTCCCAGGGAAGTGCGATTGAGATACTCTGAACTGTTCTTGCAAGACATACGATGATGAGTGTCTTGTTGTATCTCAGGTCAAGAATATCCTTTAAAATGCTGTTCTTCTTTTCATCTTCAACGGGCTCAACCTTTTCTTTCATTCTGTAAGCAAGCATTGCTATAATCATACCGCCAAGACCGAATACAAGTGCACCGAAAACATAGGTGTTCTTTTCGGTCATAATGCTGTTTGTTACAAAGATATCCTTGAAGGTCGGGAAAAGACCTGCAATAGTACCGCCAAGACCTGCGGCAATTGAAATCCACTGTATGACTCGCCCACGCTCGACAGAATCGGGACTGGACATTGCGGCAATACCCCAGATAGAGATATCCTGTAAGGAATAGAACACATCGAAAAGCAGATATAAAACAAGTACGAATGCAATAGTCTGACTCTCTTTAAAGCCGAAATCAACAAACATCAGGAAAACGAATATACCGATAAGCACCGGAGTCCACAAAAGGAAGGGGCGCATTTTATATCCCGGCTTATGCTTTCTGCGGTCAATAAGTCCGCCGACAATGGGGTCATTGATAGCATCCCAGAGTGTGCTTACACCTGTGATAATACCTGTTTTTTCTGAGGGAATTTTCAGAATGGTATTAAGATAAACGAAAAGTCTGCTGGAAACAAAGTTATAGGTCATATTCTGACCTGTAAGACCTGCCGCATAGGAAAGCAGTCGGTCATTGGCTACCTTTGTATCGCTCTCTTCTCTTGAAAAAAGGAAAAACGGATTCATATTCTCGCCCTTTCTTATATGTATTTACATAATTATACAATACGGGGAAAGAAAAATCAATAAAAAATTATTTTTGGGAAGATGTTTTTTGTAAACTTTTAATAAAACTTATCCACCGCAAGCTGTCCACCTTCTCTTTCAGAGACGTCAAGAATGAATTGGCTTACGCCATGAATTGACCTGCGGTCATGAATTGCCTTTGGCATGAATTGAAGCTACGCTTCATTCGACTCCTAACTCTTCACTCCTGACTCCTAACTAAAAAAGGCGGGTAGGGATTACCCTACTCGCCTTAACTTGCTCGGAATTCATAATTCCGAATTCATAATTCCCAATTATTCTTACGCCTTTTTCTTGCCTGCCATCTTGATAAGAAGAAGAGCAAGGAAGAGAATTACAAACATAAGAGGAAGAACAATGTAAACCTTCTGTACAAAGCCTGCAATTACGAAGCCTACAAATGAAATTGCAGCAACGAAAATTGCATAGGGAAGCTGTGTATTAACGTGGTTGATGTGGTTGCACTGTGCACCTGCTGATGCCATGATTGTTGTATCTGAAATGGGTGAGCAGTGGTCGCCGCAAACTGCACCTGCAAGACATGCTGACATACCGATGTAAAGAAGCTCGTCTGTGGGGTCGAAGATAGCTGCAACGATGGGAATGAGAATACCGAATGTACCCCATGATGTACCTGTTGCAAAAGCAAGAAGACAAGCAACAATGAAGATAATTGCAGGCAGGAAGTTCTGAAGTCCCTCAGCTGCATTTTCCATAAGGTCGTGTACATAAACGTCTGCACCGAGAAGACCTGTCATATTCTTAAGTGATGTCGCAAATGTGAGAATAAGGATAGCGGGTACCATTGAGATGAAGCCCTTGGGTACGCATTCCATAGCTTCCTTGAAGCCGATAACACGTCTTGCAACAAGGTAAATTACGATGAGTACGATTGCAATAAATGCGCCTAAGGGAAGACCTACTGTAGCATCTGTGTTTGCGAAAGCGTCCTGAAGTGTTACGCCGCCGTCAAACATACCGCCAACATAGAGAAGACCCCATACGCAAGCTACGATAAGAACGATAATGGGAAGTGCAAGGTCGATGAGCTTACCCTTAGCATTGGGAGCATCTTCAACAGCTTCTACTCTGTCACCTGTTGTGTAGAGGTCGCCGTTTGCAGCGTTAGCCTCGTGAAGCTTCATTGAGCCGAAGTCAACCTTCATAACTACGCTCATAATAACGAAACCGATTGTGAGAAGTGAATAGAAATTATAGGGAATAGCCTTTACAAAGAGCTCGTAGCCGTTGAGACCTGTGCCGCTTGCAAAGTCTGAAACTGCAGCAGCCCATGATGAAATGGGAGCTATCATACAGATGGGAGCAGCTGTTGCGTCGATTACGTATGCAAGCTTTGCTCTTGAAATGCCCTTAGCATCTGTTACTGGACGCATAACTGAACCAACTGTAAGGCAGTTGAAATAGTCGTCGATGAAGATAAGGCAGCCGAGAACAAATGTTGCAAGGAGTGCGCCTACCTTTGACTTAACGTGCTTCTGTGCCCACTTACCGAATGCATAGGAACCGCCGCACTTGTTGATAAGAGCAACAACGATACCGAGAATTACAAGGAATACAAAGATACCGGCTGTGCCTGATACTGCGCCGATGAAGCCTTCGTTAACAAGGTTATCAATAGCTGTTGTAAGGTTGAATGATGATGAAAGAAGAGCACCGAAAATGATACCGATAAGAAGTGATGAATAAACTTCCTTGGTGATAAGTGCAAGACCGATAGCGATAATGGGCGGGACAAGTGCCCAGAATGTATTGGCATACTTATTTGTTTCCTCTTCTGCTTCGCCTGTTGTCTCTGTGTCCTCAGCAGGAGCTTCGGTGTCTACGGCAGGCATTTCGCCGTCAACAGCAGGACCTTCACCGGGAGCTGCGGGAGCAGTAAGGTCGTCGTCTGAAATTGCCTCGTCAGGAGCGATGGGTGCATCAGTTGCCATAAGAACTTCACCTGTAGCGATATCCTCTGTAGCAAAAGCAAGACCTGACACAGGAACTGCGAGAGCAAAAACAACCATAACTGCGAGAAGTATTTTCGCGATGTTTTTCTTGGATTTTTGCATTTTATTTTCCTCCGTTAAAAAAGATATTATAATTATACATTATTTTTACAAAAAATCAATGCACAGTTGTTAGAAATTAGCTTTTGTCTTTTGTGTAAAAAGTCGAAACAAGGTCTTAAACAGTAAAAAATCCTTTTACAAAGTCAAAAGGAAGGCACTTTTGCCTTCCTTTCGATATATTTTCTCTTTTTAAAAGCATCAAATATGCTCTCACTCATTCGTGTTTCTGAAGTGTTTACATTCTACCACCTTTTGTCTCTTAATTCAATATCCAAACTAACCAAAGAACACCTGAGTATTTTGTCACTATTTACACCTTACATAGCCAAATTCACAATTCACATCTCAATAAACTGTGCAATATTCATAAAAATCCGGTATAAATCCAATTAAGCAAAATACCTGTAGCAGATTTTTTCATAAAAACTGCAATAAAATAAAAGAAAATTTATAAATAAGTGGAAATATGAAAAAATATATGCTATAATAAAATGTAAATTTTTGTGCCGCGAGCATAAGCGGACAGATAAATAAAGATTAAGAGGTGCGAACAAATGAGTTTCAAAGAGTTAATCATCAACGCAGGTAGCTCATCACTTAAGTATCAGGTATTCGATATGCCCGAAGCAAAGGTTATCGCTAAGGGTATCTTCGAGCAGATCGGCACAGCCTGCACATTCACACACAAGGTAGACAAAGACGGCGAAGAAGTTAAGGTTTTCAACAAGAAGCCCGTTGAAGCTAAAGACCACAACGACGCTATCACAATCCTTCTTGAGACACTTACCGACAAGGAAATCGGTGTTCTCGAATCAATGGCTGACATCAACGCTGTAGGTCACAGAGTTCTCCACGGCGGCGAAGAGTTCAGCGGCAGTGTGCTTGTAACAGAAGACGTTAAGGCTGCTGTAAGAAGATGTATCCCCCTTGGTCCTCTCCATAACCCTGCTAACCTTATCGGCATCGAGGTTTGCGAAAAAATTATGGCAGGCATTCCTCAGGTTGCCGTATTCGACACAGCTTTCCACGCAACTATCCCCGACTACGCATATATGTATGCACTCCCCTACAAATACTATCTCAAGCACGGCATCAGAAAATACGGCTTCCACGGTACCAGCCACAGATATGTTTCAGCACGTGCTACTGACTTCCTTATGAAGAAATATCCCGGCAAATATAATGCAGACGAGCTTAAGGTTGTAACCTGCCACCTTGGCAACGGTTCATCAATCTCAGCTGTTAAGGGCGGCAAGTGCTTCGATACAACAATGGGTCTTACTCCTCTTGAGGGTATTATGATGGGCACTCGTTCAGGCTCAATCGACCCTGCTATCATCGCTGTTCTTTGCGAAAAAGAAGGCCTTTCAGCTAAGGAAGTTGATAACATTCTCAACAAGAAGTCAGGTATGCTCGGTCTTACAGCAGAGTACGACGCAGACTTCAATGAAATCGAAGGCACTGCAACAAGTGACAACAGAACAATCGAAGGCCGTTCAAAGAACGGCGACAAGAGAGCTCAGCTTGTTGAATTAATGCTTTGCCATCAGCTCGTTAAGTATATCGGCGGTTTTGCTGCTGCAATGGGCGGCGTTGACGCTGTTGTATTCACAGGCGGAATCGGTGAAAACAACCCCCACTATCGCACATGGGTTGCTGAAAAGCTCGGCTTCCTCGGCACAACAATCTGCGAAAAGGCTAATGCAGTTCGCGGCGAAGAAATTGAAATTTCAACAGAAGACAGCGCTCTCAAGCTTCTTGTTCTTCCCACAGACGAAGAGCTTCTTATCGCTCAGGACACTTATGAGCTCGCAAAATAAATTCGGAATTCGGAATTGCGGGAAAGTCCCATCGATATCCCAACTCTTTCCCCTCCAACTTAATAATAAAATCCACCTGTTCCAAACGAGCAGGTGGATTATTTGTTTTGTTTATATTATTCTGCAGTTTCCTGCACAGATACCTCTTCAGTTGATACTTCTTTGACAGATGCGTCTTCGGTTGATATTTCTTCAGCTGATTCTTCTACCATAGCTTCCTCTTCAGCAGAAGCTTCTTCTGTCTCTTCGTCAGCGGCTGTCTCTTTTTTAGCGAAAACTGTATTGAACATACGGAATATCACAATGAATGTAATCACAAGGCCCACAAGGGAAATGGCAGAAATTACAGTGCCTGAAATGCTTGATACAGCTGTATACTGATGTGTATTTGACATAACATCTTCAGGCATAAATGCATTTCTGACAAACAAAGTAGCTGTTGTGAGCAGATCTGTTATAAGGTTTGCTATTCTGATTGCGAGGAAGTGTACTGCCGAAAATGCCATAGCTTCCTGATGGCTCTTTTGTGACCGATATCCTATTAAGTAAATTATAATCAAAGGCAGAACTACTGATATATACGATGAAATCTGTAATAAAATATAAGAAATATTTTTAGAAGTCATTTCCGGTCCGAGCAAAGCCATAATGAATGAAGTTCCGCTTGAAAAAACTAAGGTTACGACCAATGAAAGTATGTAGTAAATCACATAATTCTTTTTAGCCTGCTTTGCGGTTGTTTCGAAGTTGCCGATGCCTCTTGAACCTAATTTTTCGTTTATACCCTCTAAAGATGTGAAGACAACATATGTAAGCACTATCTGCAAGGGTACGCAGAAAAATTTTGCAACGTTCATTATATTTGCGCTGTCCGTAGCCGATAAGGGGGCACCAATACGCAAAAGAATGGTGGACACTTTAGATACCAGGCTTGTAATAGTACCTGTAGCCGCAAATGAAAGATAAGCTGAGGAAGCATACATTATAGCTTTCGTCTTATCCTTTGTCAGTGCTTTACCCACAAAGAAGAACATAGCAAATATTATAGCAAAATAAGCCAGGTTAAGCAGGCTTGACCAGCTCTGATTTGCAATAGCCTCTTCCTGAGTGACGGCGGATAAAAAACTGATCGAAATGTAGTTTTGGGCAAGATATAAAAGATAGCTTATTACTATCGCTATACCCGTGTAAATTTTGATTCTTTTTTTGTAGACCATTGTGTCTTCCATTTTTTGATTTCTCCTTAAAATATGTTCAAGATTTTTTATCTTATGCAAGTATTATAGCACAGTATTCCTCCTATGTAAATTGCATTTTCCGCAAAATAGAGCGAATTTTTTGAAGTTTTCAGCAAAATAGAAAAGCAACAGCGCATTTTAATTTCTCGTCTTACTCTTTGATGGAGATGTCACTAATCGACAGAGACGTTTTCCTCACTGAGCAGCGTAACTTCTGTATGCTTTTTTCATTGACAATCTTATGCAGTTGTTGCTATAATGAAACTCAGAAAGGGCGTGCTCACTATGACAACAAAAAAGAAAATCCTTACTGCTATGGTTGCAATTCTGGCAATTGCTGCAACTGCACTGACTATCATTGTTTTACCGGAGGTTAATATGAAAAGCAACTTAAAAGACGTTACCCTGTACCCTGCCGAAAGCTTCGGTGCAGGCGACAGAATATACTTCCTCAACACAGGCGGCTCCGACGCTATATTAATAGAAAGTGACGGCAAGTACGCCCTCATAGACGCTGCAGAGGACAGTGACAACCCAAGAGGTTTCCCAGAACTTGTTTTTGAGGGTATGGAAGTATATGTCTGCGATGCGGTGAAAAAGATTGCAGGCAACGAAAACGGCAAGGCTACCCTTGATTTTGTCCTCGGTACTCACAGCCACTCTGACCATATCGGCGGCTTTGATACACTTATCCTCGATGAAGATATAACAGTTAAGACTGCGTATCTCAAAGAGTACGACGAGAGTATCATCAAGGATTACGAAATCGAAAAGTGGGACAATAAGGAAGTTTATGAGCAGATGGTTAATGCCTGCAATGAGCGCGGGGTACCCATAATAAGCGATATCAGCGAGGAGCCCTTCACTTTCGGCAACTTCACTCTCAAGTTCTGTAATACTGCCGATACGGACTCTGCCGAGCCTGTTGGTGAAAACGAAAATGCAATTGGCCTCTTAATAGAAAAAGGCAGTTTCCGTGCTTTCCTTTCGGCGGACATCAACAACTATGACGGTGACGAGGACAGGCTAGCTAAAGAAATCGGCAAGGTCAATCTCCTTAAGGTGGGGCATCACGGTTATGACGGCTCAACTACAAAGGGCTATGTGGAAGCTCTCAGCCCTGAGATTGCAGTTGTCACCAACAGAGAGGGTGGTATCAGCAGAACACCTCTGAGTAATCTCAACAGTGTAAATGCGGCTGTCCTTGAGACGGGAGCATATAACGGCATTGTTGCTGAGTTCGGTGATGAGGGTATAAAGATTTACAGAGATCTGGACAGTATATTATAAGAATAAGCAAAGTTTTTTGATTACTTTTTTACAAAAAAGTAATGCCCGTCCGGCGAGGACACAAAAAAATATCAATGCAGAGAAAACAACTTCTCTGCATTTTTTATTCCCTGACACAAAAAGTCCACAATAGGCAGTTATGATATCATTGCAAGGAGGAGATACCCTATGTACAAGATACTTATAGCAGATGACGAAATTAAAATAAGAGAAACCCTGAGGGACTATCTTTCAGCTAAAGACTTTGAGGTTACCCTCGCAAAAGACGGTGAGACGGCAGTGTACTCTGCCGAGAAAGAGAGCTTCGACCTTATTATATTAGATGTGATGATGCCGAATAAAGACGGGCTTACTGCCTGCAGGGAAATAAGAGAGTTTACGGATATCCCCATACTTTTCCTTTCCGCTCTCGGTCAGGAAGAAAATCTTCTGAGAGGCTATAAATACGGTGCTGATGACTATATCGTGAAACCCTTTCCTCTTTCTGTGCTCAGCGAGAAAATCAGTGCAATGATAAAACGCCATAAGGGCGTAAATGCTGAAGATATTCTCAGTATTTCGGGAGTCAGCGTCAACCTTAAAACGAGAGTGGTTTTCTGCGGTGAAAGAGAAATCCGTCTGCCCGTCAAGGACTATAACCTGCTGCTTCTTCTTATGCAGAACAGGGGCACTATCCTCAGCAGAGATTTAATCATCAATAAAATATGGGGCTGGGACTTTGACGGCGACAACAGAACAGTTGACACCCACATAAAAAGAATAAGAAAGGCTCTCGGTGACAAGGCGTATCTTATTGTAACGACAACAGGTGTAGGTTATTCTTTTAAAAAGGAGGAGTAAAAATGACAAGGAAGAAAATGAGAAAGACTATAATAATAGGTATACTGATATTTTTTGCGGCATCGCTGCTTATGGTTTTTTATGCATCGTTAAATACTATATCCATTGATTTCCACGATATTTTTGGTAATACGGTTTATGCAAATCAACATGAGTTGTTCAGGGATTTTGAAAACGATATCACAGACGAAGGAAACTTAAAAATTTCAAACTGCAATGAAGGTGAGCTCTTTGCCTATTATCTGAGTGAATATTTCGGCAATGTGAATTATCCTTTTTCCTTTGCGGTACTCGATGAGGAATTGAATACACATTATATTGCCAATAACTTTATTCTTATTAATTGGTGGGATAAAGGGGTTGATCAGTTTGTAAGCTTTGACGAGTATCTTACAGAGAAAACAAGAGATGAAATAAGTAAATTCATCAGAAAAGCCGATAATAACTATTATTCGGTATCAGACCTGCGACTTTATGAAAACGACGGAATATGTATTCCCGTAAGTATGATACTGCGTTGCCACGATAAAAGAGGTAACGAGCTGCGTGAGGAATTTAAAATTACAAACTACACAGCTAATATCATTATAGATAAAGAAGCCATGGGAAAGTCCAGCATAAGTGTATGGCCTTTCTTAAGGGAGTTGGAGGCACCTTTCTACCACAAAGACAATTTTGAAAAATATAAAGAACGTCTTGACCATTATATAGAGCTGAACAAAGAAAATTTCAGCACCAACGGCGGCGGTGGCTCATTGGGAGGAGGCGATTGTTCCTACGGTTGCGGATATGAAATCAACGGCAAAGGCTATGAGATTTATGTTGTAGGAGGTTTCGACGTAATAACACACACCCTGTTTTCAGGTGTTTTCAACGCCTATGCATTTTATCTCACCATACTATTCCTTATAGCAGGATATATCTTCTACATAATCTGTATGCGAGTCGTAAAGAAAAACGAAAAATTAGAAGAAGCAAAGAGCACCTTTATCTCTGCGGCATCTCACGAGCTGAAAACTCCCCTCGCAGTTATACAGAATCAGTGCGAATGCATTATGGAAAATATCGCCCCGGAGAAAAACAACGAATACATAAATTCAATTTACGACGAGGCTCTGAGAATGAACTCTATTGTGTCATCGCTTCTCAGCTATAATAAAATTTCTCAGATGACTCGTATAGAAAAAGAGAAATGCAACCTCAGTGAGCTTTTAAGAGAAGAAGT